>NZ_JBFTLQ010000043.1:0-65652 GCF_056396525.1 Cupriavidus sp. 05T41 | reverse complement strand
AGGCGCTGGTGCACGAGCAGTTTGGCGACGGCATCATCAGCGCCATCAACTTCAAGCTCGACATCAAGAAAGTGGACGACCCCGAAGGCGGCCAGCGCGCGGTCATCACGCTCGACGGCAAGTACCTGCCGACCAAGCCGTTCTGAACGGCACGCCGGTGGCGGGATGGCCGCTGCGCAAGCGGCATCCGTCCACCGCCCCCGGCGACGCCCGCCGGACCACCTCGCATCAAATGAAGTTGCCAGCCATGAAGCAGATTCTCCTCACCCTGTTCAGCGTCACCACGATCCTGTCGGCATGGCCGGCATTTGCCGGCCCGGACTGGACCGTGATCGAGCGGGCGCGCGCGCAAGCGCGGGCGCAGCGCCAGAACCCGGAGCCCTCGTCCTGCCTCGCGCAGCACCCCGCCAATCATGCGTTCTGCGCGCCACGCGCGGACGGCGGGCGCCGGTGACATACGTACGTGGGCGACGCAGCGGTCCATCGCGAGGGCGTGCGCACCGCGCCCTGACGAAGCACCGTTCACAACACATTCCCCGATCCGCCATGTAGACCGGGCGCCGCTTGCCGCGCCGCCGCGACAGCCGACTTGGTATCCGTCTGTATCAGCGGCCCGATGCGATACGCACGCTCACCGCCAGGGTGCCAAGTCACTACGGGCCGGATACATCGGTCACCTTAAATGCTTCCTGTAGCGCGGCGGTGGCAGCAAAGACCAGATGGTCCCGCCAGCGACGCAACGCGGCCGCGACTAAACAACGCCGCCGCAGCCCGATACATCACCCTGGAGCTTCATCATGAACACCACCAACGTCACCACCCTCGCCAAGCGCCTTGTTTCCATCGTCGCCTTCGCCGCCGCCGCTGGCGGAATGCACGCGGCTTTTGCCGCCGATGTGGGCGTGGAACATGGGTATCGCTACAACGTATCCGTTGCACGCAACGACGCGCGCGATCCCTATACCGACGGCGCCAACAACGGCAAGCGCGATGCGTTCTCCGATGGCGCATACAGCAGCGCCGCGCAGCAGATCGTTGCCAGCGCTTCGCACATCGGCAAGCGCGACCCGTTCACCGACGGCGCACGCATCGACCAGCGCGATCCCTTTACCGACGGCGCCAACAACGGCAAGCGCGACGCGTTCTCGGAAGGCGCATACAGCGGCGCGGCGCAGCAGGTCGTTGCCAGCGCTTCGCACATCGGCAAGCGTGATCCGTTCACCGACGGCGCACGCATCGACCAGCGCGACCCCTTTACCGATGGCGCCAACAACGGCAAGCGCGATCCGTTCTCGGAGGGCGCGCGGGCCGGTAGCCCGGATGTGTTTACGGACGGTGCGCTTGCGTGATGTGCCGCGGACCGTACGGGTGGGTGAGGGGTGGAGCCATGGCCGGGTTCATGGCGTGAACTCCGCTTCGACAGGCTTGACGAGTTAAATCGCTTGCATCTATCGCCCCCGGTCGATCGGCTGCGGCCCCGGGCAGCAAGGGTGCGGGCAACCCGGCATGAAGTTGATGTGCGCAAAGTCCGGCGGCTCCGCTGATCTTCCTGGCTGGTAACGGGCAATTTCCACAGAGATCATGCTCGCCGGCACACCAAATGTCGTCAGCAACTGTTCCATGTGAGACACGCGCTTGCGTGCAAAAGCATGGCTGATGCCGGCGGTCGGGGCCTCATACACCGCAATATGGAAGCCCTGCTTGTTCTCATAGGCCGCCGGTTCGTCGATCATCCACTCCGCCAGTCTGCGCACCTCCGACGCTGGCAGACGATCCGCGCCGCGCTCGAAATTGCTGTTGAAGGAGATGTCAAAGCTGCACGCCAAGGCGGGCTGCGCGAGGATCGCGGCGACAGCAGCAATGCTGCGGAATATCTTAGACAATGACATAGCCGGCCACGCTATCAGCATTCTCAATACACTGCGGATTCTTTGCCGCAGCCTCCTGCTTGAGCGGACGAAGTTATCCGCGGTCAGCTCCCTGAGGATCGACTCGATGCGAGGAATTCCCTCAAGCAGACACTGGCGGACCTTGTCCTCAGAGGTGCCAAACCAAGTCTCAACTCGCGCTCGATMTGCATCGTTCCACCGACGAAGCTCCACCAACCTCTTGATGCAGCATGAAATCGCCTTGACTCGAAGCGAGAGGATGGCACTGCGAAACTCCCCATTGCTCACGTTCGGGCAGATCCGCGTCGCATCGTCCACGACCTTGCCCGGCTTCTCGGTMAGCTTTTCTGCAGCGACCGGCACGTAAGTGCMTGGGGCGGATGAAGGCTGGTGGAGGTGTCCTGTCCAGTTCACCTCAATGAGGAAGTCCTGCTGTGACGGGACGACGACTGGTTTTATCGCGCACCGACACATCACCCTTGCTCCCCGCACTAGGATTCGCCTTCCATCCATGAGCGTGAAATGCGGAAGGGCGTCGTTCATCACCGGGCCGCCCACGTTGCATGCCGGACAGGTAGCGTGGTCTCCCTCCGCTGCCACACTGACACCGTGATGCGCGAAGCCGATCACTGTGGAAATCAGCGTCCCGTCTGTACTTGTCTTGTCGCCATGCTTCAATGCCTCTCGCATATCCGTCATGCCTTTCTCCGTTGTCAGGTGGATGAGACCCAAAGTGATCGAACCGCCGTGCAGTGTTCCAGCGGATCGGCCAGTTGAGATCGAGAGAGGTCTGCAGGAATGCGAAGAAACGTCTTGTTGAGGGCGGGAATTGAGTTGCGTCAATTGTGTCGAGAAGGCCGGCAGTGGGGCGGGCACCATATGCGCACCGCCGATCCGGGATAGCTATCCTTTGGCAAGGATCGGACGTGACTGACGCGGACCTCTGGCCTATGTGGCTCGCCTCCCCAATCTATAGAGGTGACCAACGAGGGCGTTGGTCATTGCGAAGGTCATTGACGGGTGCCGATGATCTTCCCCCCCCTGGGTCAGCACAATGCCTGCACCCGGTTGACTGCCTGGTCCAGCTGCTGCTTTAGCGGGGCAAGCAGGGCATGCAGGCCATTGCTGGCGGCATGCTCGCCCGCCTGCAATTCCAGCAGCGTCAGCAGAGAGTCCAAGCCGGCGCTGACGCGTATCAGGTCGTCGCAACTCTGCTGGATGGTTTTATAGTTCCACTCAGCGCCGAACGTGGCGTCACTTTCTGGCGGCATCGGATCTGCGACTAGCTTGGCTTCCATTGCAGCATTTCTGGCTTCGGCTGCAGTACGAGGACGACGTTGGCGGGCAGTCATGATGGCTCCTTGGCAGGTAGGGTCGATTGAGACGTCCATGTGGTGGACGAGGTGTCAACGATCCGCGCTCTCGCTGCTTCGGATGACGAGCGCGATAAAGCGCGTGCAGCACAGTACGTTTGCAAGTGCGATGTATGGAGGGTCCGCGACCAAGCAATCTCCGTAAGAGGCTGAGGCATGAGCCATAATGCGACTTTTGTCTGCCCTGGCAACGTGACTGGCATTGCTAACGCCTGCGCTGCATCCGTCAAGCTCTGGCCTGACGCTTGCCCTAGACATGTGTCCGAGATTTTGGCGGCGGTGCCGGCCGGGCGCCTCTGGTCGTGCGCGAACGGATCCGCCTCGCCGGTACGGAAGAGGTTTTCTGCGGGCCCTCGCTACCTGCCATGCGGCACGTACCCGCGACAGCCAGCGACGGCATACGCACCAATGTACCTTACAAGGATAATTTGTCCTAATTGAAATGCGTGATCGCGTCGAGGAACTGATAGATTTCGTGGCGGAGGGTCATCGCCGCTACAAGCACATGGAAGACMTKACCGKGATCAAGGCGGACAGTTGGAAGAACGCATGCCGGGGGCAGCAGCGATTCACGCAGGAAATGATCGAGAAGATGGCGGAGATTTGGCCGCAGTATGCGTACTGGCTGGTCACCGGGCGAACCGATGCGGAGCACGGCCACACGTCGCCGATTCTTGAGCGGATAGCACGTGATCTGAAGAAGGTTAGGGGGCCAGAAGGATAGTTGGTGAGGTAGGGGAAAATCCCCGACCTACGCAGTTATTGCGAGTCTCGAACACCCCGGCAGCCCGGGAATATTGACCGGCCCCAGAACGCACCTCCTTCCTGCATTTGGCCCCCGCTTTGCAATACGCTTGAGCATCGGTCTCCCGCAACGCGGGCAGCTTGGTGCCACGGCGTGCGGCCGGTTTCCTCGACCATGTGGCCGCGCGTCCGAAACGCCGCACCCACAAGCAGTTCAAACTGGTAAAACCCGCCGCCCTGCGGGCCACCATCGGCCACCCCGACCCGGCGGAAATCCGCGGCATGATCCACGGCCTGCACAAGGCGCGACGCGTCTACCCCGGCCGCATGCTGCCGCGCCTCTGCGTCGCCTGTTGCTCGGCTATGTGCCGCGACGATCGGAGGTAAGCGCCGGTGAACGCAATGCCAGCGTCAGCACAGCGCCTGCACGCGGTTGACCTAGCCCAATCACCAGGGCCACCCACGCCCGCCAAAGTCCAACACCCGCCAGCGAACCAGTTCAGCCATCGATAGAGGCCGCTGGGCTTGCCTTCTCAAAAATTGCTCTGCGGCGTCCGGCCTCTGCCTAGGCCACCGATGCAGTGATCACCCGGGTTTCTCGCATCCTCCGAGAAGCGGCCTCCGCCCTCTGGGCTGAATTCGTCGAACTGCTTGCTCTACCCCCGGACAATGGCCCTGGCGCAGGGAATTTAGATGTTCAGCTTGTGTGAATGTTGCATAGGACATTTCCTATCGACATACTKACGAGCAAGAGAACKAGTACGCATACGCGTGCCATAGATCGGGCAAGAAGGGGCGAGAAGTTGAGCATTCAGGAACGCGGATTCAACGCTGTGCGACTCTCGAACGAGCGCAAGCAACCGGCCGAGCCGCCGAGCTTCTCGCTCGGCAAGATCTACAACAGGCGGACTGACATCCATCCGCCCTTCGGCGGCAACGATCAGAGTGGCATAGCGCATTCGAGGTAAGCGGATCGCCAGCACCGTGGTTGACGACGAGACAGGAATGGTGCTGCTTTAGGCTTGCAACGCCAGTTGAGCGGCGACGTTCCACGGCAGAAGTTCGTCGATCCGATTGACGGGATGATCGGCGATGCGGGCCAAGACGTGACGCAGATAGGCCTCGGGATCGATGCCGTTGAGTTTGCAGGACCCGATGAGCGAGTACATTGCGGCCGCGCGCTCTCCGCCACTGTCAGCGCCGGCGAATAAAAAATTCTTCCGACCCAACGCGACACCGCGCAGCGCATTCTCCGCGATGTTGTTGTCTATCTCTGCCAGGCCATCATCACAGTAGTAGATTAGCGCTTGCCACTGGTTCAGCATGTAGTTGATGGCTTTGGTCGTTTCCGACTGCGTCGAGAGCGTCAATAGCCGCTCTCGCAACCACACTTCGAAGCTGTCCAGTATGGGCCGGGATCTTTGCTGCCGCACCTGTTGACGCACGGCAGGTGGCTTACCCCGGATTTCCGCTTCGATGGCATAGAGCTCGCCGATCCGGCGTAACGCCTCCGTTGTGGTCGGCGTTGCCTTGCGGACATGCAGATCGTGCACCTTACGGCGCGCGTGGGCCATACAAGCTGCTTCGCGCACACTGCCATCGGTAAAAACTGCGTTGAAGCCCGCATACGCGTCTGCCTGCAAGATGCCGCGGAAGCCGGCCAGATGCGCTTGGGGATGTTGGCCCTGGCGATTTGGTGTGTAGGCGAACCAGGCCGCAGGCGCAGCATCCGAACCCGATGCGCGATCGTCCCGCACGTAGGCCCATAGTCTTCCCGTCTTGGTCTGCCCCTTACCTGGCGCAAGTACCGGCAGCGGCGTGTCGTCCGCGTGCACCTTGCCGGGCATCATCACGTATCGGTGCAAAGCCTCGACCAGGGGGCGTACCAGCGCACCGCAAGCGCCGACACCGCGAGCCATGGTCGTGCGGTCCAGCTCCACGCCCTGCCGGGCATAGATAGCGGCTTGGCGGTACAGCGGTTGATGATCAGCGTATTTGGCAACCAGTATGTGAGCGTGCAGCCCCGCCGTGGCAATGCCGCGCTCAATCGGCCGGCTTGGCGCCGCAGCCTGGACGATGCAATCACAACAGGCGCAGGCCTTCTTGCGCCGCACCTGCCGAATCACCCTGAATGAACTGCTGATGATATCGAGTTGCTCCGAGATGTCCTCGCCCAGCGGCTTGAGCTTACCGCCGCACTCTGGACAGGCTTCGGTCTCGGGCTCGAGAATGCGATCCTCCCGCTCCAAGTGTTCCGGCAACGGCTTGCGTACCGCTTTCTTCCGGACAGGAGGGGTAGCCTGCGGATCGGCTTCGGTTTCGGCCGCACCTTCCTCGGCCAGCAGATCTTCCAGTCGGGTCTCGAGCTGTTCAATCTGTCGATCCAGCTTCTCGGACTTCTGGCCAAACTGCATCCGCCTMAGCTTTGAGATCTGCAGATTTAGCTGCTCGATCTCCATGGAGCGGACCGCCAAGGCCCGTTCCATGAGTGCGATCGATTCCCGCTGTGCCAACACCAAGGCCTTCAGGGCCTCAATGTCGTCGGGGAGATCGCTGGGGTCGATTGGCATGCGCGGCAGTTTACGCACATGCCACAAGGTTTACAACACCGACAGTGGCGGCCAGGTGCGCTCGGGCTGCTTCCAGTTGATCCCCTCCAGCAGCATCGACAACTGCGCTTGCGTCAGGTGGATCTTGCCGCTGTCGGCCTGCGGCCAGACGAAACGTCCACGCTCCAGGCGCTTCGAGAGCAAGCAAAGCCCATMGCCCGTTGACCACAATACCTTGATGACGTTGCCGCGCCTGCCGCGGAAGACGAAGACATGGCCGGAGAACGGGCTCTCCTGCAGAGTCGCCTCCACCTTCGCTGCGAGCCCGTTGAATCCGCAGCGCATGTCGGTCACGCCTGCGGCGATCCAGATGCGTGTTCCCGCCGGCAACCCKATCATGGCGTCAAACGGTCCAGTACGGTACGCAACGTGGCCAGGTCGACTGCCCCTTCAATGCGAATCACCGCTCGGCCCAAACGGATCTCAATGGCGCCGTGCGGCGGCGTCGGCTCGCAAACCGCAGCGGCCGGACTCATTGGCATCGGACCGGGTGGCGAGCTTGGGTGTTCAACGGTCACCGGCAACAACACCGCGGCTTCCTGGCGCTGCTCCATTCGATAGCGTCGGCGCCAGGTGAACAGCATGTTCGCGTTGATGCCGTGCTCGCGCGCCAATTTCGATACCGAGACACCCGGCTCACACGCAGCGGCTGCCAACCGCCGCTTGAATTCCTCGCTGTGGTTCGGCCGGCCTTTGCGACTGCCGGCGACTGGTTCATCCTGTGACTGTGACAAAGTAGTTCCCATCACTATTTGGTGGGAACTACTTTGGCGCCACTCTACTGAACGGTACAGACGGTGCTGGCGACTCGCTTACCATTCGAGCACGGTTCGAGCCATCTTCATCYTCACGGGCGATAGCGGAGAGCAGTATGGCTATGTTGACGGCGGAGATGAACTTGGCGTCTTCTCCTACACCGGTGAGGGCCAAGTCGGCGATATGACGTTCACCCGTGGCAACCTAGCCATCCGCGAGCACGCGGAGGATGGGCGAGCGCTCCATTTATTCAAATCACTCGGCAAAGGCAAGGGGCAGGAATACATTGGCGAGTACGCCTATGCTGGACACTCGATTCGTCGCGGCCCCGATAAGCACGGGCAGCAGCGCGATGTGATCGTCTTCCAACTTGTCCCTGTGGCACTCCTGGACGATGAGTGCAGTGCGTCGTTCGACGACGATGCCACTGAGCCAGCGCCAGCCAGTTTGGAAGAGGCACGGCGGCGAGCCATGGAGGCGCTTCACGACTCACAAGTGGCAACGGGAAAGACCGCACTGCGGCGACTGTATCAACGCAGCAAGCAAGTGAAGGACTACGTTCTGCTGCGTGCAGCCGGGAAATGCGAGTCGTGTCTCCAGCCGGCGGCGTTTCAGCGGAAGGATGGGTCTCCGTATCTGGAACCGCATCACACGACGCGCGTTTCGGATGGCGGTCTTGATCATCCAAGTCATGTTGCGGCGATATGCCCGACGTGCCATCGGCACATTCATCATGGGCGTGGGGGGCATCAGAAGAACTTGGAGCTAATGGAGGCGATTGCGGCTAAGGAGAGCGCGCAATAGGCACCCTCGTGAGAGCTTGCCAGCCCAAGAACGATGTTGCACGCGGATGGGAGCGCCGCCTTCGCCGGCACGACTGATGTGCCTCCAGCCATACCTGAGTTCCGGCCCCGTCACCCTCTGCGACCTCTCGCCCGCTACTTCTCTTTCGATCCCGGGGTTCCTATGCCGGGTTGATGCAAAGTGCCGTATTAGCCGCCCACGACGCAGACTTCACGTCCCAAAGCTTTGGTCACCACCCGCTCGTTCACCAAATTTAACTGAGAAGACGCCCGCGCGTTTGAGGCAAATAACTGCAAGGTGTAGAATCCGAAGCGGCAAAATAACTGTCTCACCTCCCCACCAAGGGGCGCACGAAAGCGAGCAATCAATGGACGTACTGGTGCTAACTAACTGCACCAGCAGAAAGCGCAGTCCGAAGACCGGAAGTGGCGCTGCAAGCTGGGCCCTCAGCCATCGCTCAAGATACGAGTCGGTGCAGGACCTCGCTCGTCACTGGAAACGGACCGTCGAACAGGCGGAAGCACATCAGTTTGCGATCGATCTCTACACTGGCCGATCGGTAGTAGACGCACGCGAAGCCTCCACTCTTGCAGGTGCGAAGCTTGCCTTCGTCTCAGCTGGCCTTGGCCTTCTCCAGGCCAATGTGATGGTTCCACACTACGACCTCACTGTGGCTGCCGGGAACAGTTCGATTTCACCCGCACTAGCTCAAGTCAAAGCTACCCCTGCCGATTGGTGGCTGACCCTCAACAAGGGACCATCTATCGCTAAGTTGATTGCAGCGCCCAGCACAAAGCTGATGTTCCTTGCGCTACCGAGCGGATACCTCGAGATGGTCTCTTCGGACTTGGGACAATGCGCCACCATATTTGCCAAAAAGCTGAGAATCTTCACATCAGGTAAAGGTCGCGAAGCAGTGCCCGACCACCTTCGTGGCTGCGTCATGCCTTACGACGAGCGCTTAGAGGCAACGCCGTTTGCAGGTACTCGCGCAGACTTCCCTCAGCGCGCACTCCGTCATTTCATCCAGGAACTTAAGGGCCATMGCCTTGCCTTGGCTTCGGGCCGAGCCGCAGTGGAAGATGCCCTATCCGATCGCGAGGTTCCGATACTTCCGTCTCGTACCAAGCTCCCCGACAGCGAAATTCTGGGTTTACTTCGCAAGAACTGGAGCKACTACGGCGGCAGTTCAACTCGACTGCTTCGCTTTCTACGCGACGACGCTTTAGTCGCGTGCGAGCAGGGCCGCTTCCGTCAACTTTGGCAACAGCTTCGAGCAGAGGCCGCGTCCTTACGTGGAGAGAAAGATKGCTCCAAAACCTAAGGAAATTGTTGTCCGCGCACTGCACACGACGCAAGGAGACGGGCTCGATGTTTACGCCTTCTTCATCGGCGGCGGAGACATCACACGACTCGCCGACATCAGCCGAATTGAACGCGACGCGACGGATGATTTAAAGGGTTTTCAAAGGCCTGAGATACGTAGTCACGTAAAGGGAATTGTTGACTACCTCAATCAGGGCAGCGTTCTTTTTCCGAACGCAATTATCTTGGCGATGTCACCGGAAGTTCGCTTTGTGGCGGCGCGAGGATCGAAGCCGACCGGAGACGCCGGCATTTCGCAAGCAGGTACCCTCACCATCCCGATCTTTGAGGCTGGCGAGAGGGTCGCGTGGATTGTAGATGGACAGCAGCGCTCGCTTGCACTGGCTCAGGCGAAGAATATTTCCATACCAGTCCCAGTAATCGGCTTCGTGTCAGACAGCATTGAGGTGCAGCGAGAACAGTTTATCTTAGTAAACAAGGCGAAACMGMTGCCCAGTCGACTCATCAATGAGTTGTTACCGGAGACATCGGGCATTCACTTGCCGCGCGACCTTAACGCACGGCGCGTTCCGACTGAGCTCTGCAACCTACTTAATCGCGACTCAAACTCACCATTCCACAAGCTCATAAAGAGAATGACGGACCGATCAGCATCGCCAGCCGTCATCACCGACACGGCTGTGGTTGCCATGATACGCAACAGCCTCAGCAACCCGCTTGGCGCGCTTGCAGCATACAAGGCAAGGCCAAACGAGGCGGCGGATGTGGAGGCCATGTATCGTGTGTTGTTGATCTTCTGGTCCGCCGTGCGAGACGTGTTTACAGATGCATGGGGGCGCGACCCACGACATAGCCGCCTAATGCATTCTGCGGGCATTGTGGCCATGGGCGTCTTGATGGATCGAATCTATGCAAAGCTCTCTGGTGTCGGGGAAGACTACAAGACCATCCGCAAGGAACTGGAGACGATTGCACCTCACTGCGCCTGGACGAAAGGCCAGTGGGACCTACTCGGCATAGCTTGGAACGAGATCCAAAATACGCCAAAAGACATTAAGAGATTACAGGACGCCCTGGTGCGTACCTATGCGACCCAGGTAAAAAGATGAAGTTTTTGTACTCCGACACGCAGGATTACGTAGATCCTCTTTACGACTTCCTGCAAGACCGGAATGCCCCAGGCCGCAAGCGGTACTGGGACGACTGCTATGCGCACGAAATGATGGATCCTGCGCCGTATGATGGCTTGCTGGTCTCCATGAGCGCTATCCGCCAGGCCGACGGTGTTGCGACCTCAAAGGTCCGCTACTCCACCTCTGAAGAACAACGCATGTTGCGGGATGGCGCACGCAAGTTCTTGAGGTTTGGTGGCCCCAAACACAAAGATCGGATGTTGATGGGGGACTGCGGTGCATTTGCATATGTAGAGCACCCACGGCCCGCCTATAGCCCCGAAGAAGTGGTCGAGTTTTACTCGGATGCCGCGTTCACCCACGGGTGCTCGCCGKACCACATTATCTTTGCCTGTGACACCAGCAACCCTCCCATAGAGGATCAATCCAAAGACGTCATCGAGCGCTTCGAGATTACCCTTTCGAACGCTGAAGAGTTCATCCGGCTAACTGAGAAAGAAGACTGGCCCTTCGAGCCCATGGGACCAATACAAGGATGGTCGCCAGAGAGTATGGCAGACGCTGCCGTGCGACTCGAGAAGATGGGCTACCGTTATCTGGCGGTCGGCGGCCTGGTGMCCCTCAAGGTCGACGTTATTCACAAGGTCCTGCAAGCCATTAGAAAGGCGATCAAACCGGAAACGGATATTCATCTTCTTGGCTTCGCGAAAGCCGACAAGATTCAAGATTTTACCGGCTATGGGGTAACGAGTTTCGACTCGACATCACCGTTGATTCGTGCCTTTAAGGACGCGAAAGCAAATTATTACCATAGCAACGGCGATGGTACGCTGGACTACTTTGCCGCCATTCGCATTCCCCAGGCCATCGAGAATCCTCGTTTGATGCAAGGCATCAAACGCGGCATCTTCAATACAGAGGATTTGCTGCGTCGTGAGCAGCGAGCACTGGACTCGATCCGGGCTTTCGACAAACGCAAAATGCCACTTGCGTCGGCACTGGATGCTCTCGTCGACTATCAGCGCTTCCTAACCCAGGGAGAGGCAGTGTCCGAAGAGAAGAGGGAACAGGAACTAAAGAAGCAACGGGACATGATTGCCCGCACATTGGAAKCCAAACCTTGGAAACAATGTGACTGCCCGATCTGCCGCAAGGTGGGCGTAGAGGTCATCATTTTCCGAGCAAGCAATCGCAACAAGCGCCGGGGATTTCACAATCTCGGCGTATATCACAAACATGTACAGAACATTCTCGAGGAGCGTCTGTGAGCGTCTTTCGATTTAAGGCTGTCCGAGCCCAACAAGCAACAGATCACGATGTCTTCTCGTTTGCGGCAACGCCTGAGGAGGTTCTGTCCTTCGCAGAAATCGAACKAATCGGTCGCACCGAGAGCGGACAACTAAAGGGATTTCAGCGGCATCAGGTTGCGTCACACATTAAAGAGATACGGGACTACCTCAAAAGGGAGGATGCCCTGCTTCCGAACGCTGTTATTGTCGCGTTCATTGATGGGGTAAAAATMAAGGACCTTGGGGGCGGAATCGTCAGTGTTGAGATAAATACCAAAGAAGGGAAGCCCGGCTTCGTGGTAGATGGTCAGCAGCGACTCACCGCGCTATCTGGCATTACAAAACCTGGATTTCAGGTTTTTGTGTCCGCACTAGTATGCAAGGATTACAACGAACTGCKACAGCAGTTTGTCCTGATCAACAACACGCGCCCCCTACCGAAGACGCTCATCTACGAACTACTACCCAACGTGGATGGTTTGCCTGAAAGATTTACCTCTCGGAAGTTTGCGGCTCGTGTTATTGATCGGCTCAACTTCCAGCACGGCTCCTCGTTATACGGAGAAATTCGCCAGCACACCAATCCGACAGGGGTGATTAGCGATACCGCCATGCGCCGCTTGGTCATGAACTCCGCATCCGATGGAGCCATTCGCGACTACATCAAGGAAGACGATTTCGAAGAGATCTCGATATCCCTGATCGACGAGTTCTTCAAAGCTGTTGTCGAGGTCTTCCGACCAGAATGGGTTGGCATKAGCCCGAGAACATCGCGATTGCGTCACGGCGCTGGAATCGTTGCGATGGGCTTCGTGATGGAAATTCTGTACGCTACCGAAGGCGCGAGAACCAAGGACGAGTTTGTTCCTGGCMTGCAACTCTTGAAGCCTTACACTGCTTGGACTAGTGGCACTTGGGAACTGTCAGCGAATGACACTCGCCTGTGGAACGKAATTCAAAATACGCCAACAGATATCGATCTCCTCGCGAATTGCTTGACTCGCACACTGAAGCGTCTACTTCGCAAACCCCGCCGTATCGTGAATGGATGAAAATATGCATAAGCGCGCACTAGTTTTGTTCTCTGGCGGACAGGATTCCACCACGTGCCTGGCCTGGGCTCTTCAACGTTACTCCCATGTGGAGACGATTGGGTTCGACTACGGTCAAYGCCATAGCGTGGAAATGGAGTGCCGCAAAGTCATACTGAAGAAGATGCGTACGGCCTTCCCAAACTGGTCGGAGCGTCTCGGCGAAGATCACACTCTCGATCTGAGCGTGCTCGGTCAACTAAGCGATACTGCCTTGACCAGTTCAAAGGCCATCGAACTCACCTCAAGCGGACTTCCAAACACATTTGTTCCCKGGCGTAATCTGATGTTCTTCAATTTTGCTGCCGCAGTGGCTTATCGMCGAGATCTCACGGTTTTGGTTGGGGGCATGTGCGAGACCGATTACTCCGGCTATCCCGATTGCAGAGACAACACGCTCAAGTCGCTCCAGGTGACGTTAAGCTTAGGCATGGATCAGCCTCTTGTCATTGAAACACCCTTGATGTGGCTGGACAAGGCGGAAACGTGGGAGCTAGCTGCAAAGCTGGGGGGGCCTCAGTTTGTGGATCTCATTAGGTATGATGCTCATACGTGCTATACGGGAGATCATGTTACGGCTCATTCGTGGGGTTATGGATGTGGTGAATGCCCGGCGTGCGAACTCCGTGGCAAAGGCTTCGAAGGGTATTTAGCTAGGATAAATGGATGACATAGGCCGCCGTCCGAATCAAGAAGAACAAGCACTTACTCCGGCAACTGAATACTTCGAAGCCAATTTAATTTGAAGCCCAAATATTAAAACTCACAAGTTTTTGGCACACCATGAAATACGAGTTAAGTCAGAAATTCTACTTCGAGGCCGCGCATACCCTCGAAAGGAAGATCGATACCGAAGGGAGTCGTCGAATTCACGGGCATACTTACCATGCTGAGGTATTTGTACGCGGGTTGCCTGACACCGAGTCCGGAATGGTGGTTGACTTAGGATTGCTTCGMTTAGAGATACAGAAAATTCGGTCACAACTCGATCATCACTTCTTAGACGACGTCCCTGGATTAGGATCAGCGACGCTAGAGAGTCTTTGCGCTTTCATATACCGCAGTATTTCACAAGTTATGCCAAACGTATCCAAGGTCAGCGTCGAGCGGCCGGCGAGTGGGGATAGGTGCGAACTMAGCCCAGCCTAGAAAACGGCACTCTACAGAGTGCCTGAGTTCTGCAGTGTTAACTGCATATCACCTCATGCCTGACGTGCCAGTTCTTTAAAGACACTATCCAGAATACTGGCACTCCCCTTGCCAACAGGAAGTTGCAACCCACGGTCGCCACGAGCTTCTTTCGCGCAGTAATATGCCTGATGCTTGCTGCTTCTCCAGGCGAAGACAAAGATATCAGCATTCGTAGAAAGATGGCGCAAGCGATCTGTTGCCGCGTGATCAGCGTTGATTTCCACCCTGACCTGCGGCAGCAGTTTTAGCAATACTTGCTTGGCGCGCTGTCCCGCCGATTCGGTTAGGGTGTAGATCCCAATCAGGCCGGCAAAATCGCCGAAATGGTCGCGACTMGCATCAGTCTGATCCAACGCTGGCAGGGTGTCGAGCAAGTMAAGGCAATCGTAATCTTTCGCCAGGATTCGCAAGATCATACGCTGCGACTCAGTCACGCGATGAGCATAGGCACGCACGAGATCGAGCACTTGCATGAAATACCGCAACCTCGCTTCCGGGTCCGGTGCTGATTGCAACCCCAAGATTTCCGTCGTATTTAAGGCCCAGTCCAGATGCGTGAACGCTCGGTTCGCGGTCAATATCTCGCTGAGGTCATCGAGTGCCTCGACATAATGCGCTCTGCTTAGCCCAAGGCCCACTAGAGCCTGAAGTAGTTCTGACGTCAGTGCCAACTCGTCAGGGGATGCCCCATCATTCCACGCGATCATTTTGATCAGCATTTCATAGAGGGGAATAAATCCGCGCACGGGTTGTGCCGGGCKAGCGACAAAGAACTCGACGAGATAAGGATACGCATCACGAAAAATTTGCTCTGCCTTACCTTTAGCATTTCCAATGAGTTGCACGAGTGTCTCGCACGACTTCACATCGACTATGTAATCTTCCACGCTCCATTGAGTAACGCACTGATCAAGTAGCGCGATCGGCGACGTTTGGTAAGCGCAATCCACGACGGTACGAGACCACGATAGCCAGGAAGCGCGGACATCGCTCGGCATTGCCACAGGCTGGGCACCGCGCAATTTGTCAATGCGGGTCTGATCACGCTCCGTCCATATGACCCGCGCGGAGTCATCAGCATCATCGACAAGCGCCAGGACCTTCGCGGTCAATGCAGAATCGTGGAGCTCGGCCGCGCAGCGCAGAAGCCCACTATAGGCCCAGGAATGGGGTAGGGCGCTCTGGCATAAGTCGACCGCCGCCTCATAGTCCTCATCCGCCAAAGCCTGCTTGACTAGGTCGAGTGTCTTTTCTGGGGAGGTCTTCCCAGGAGTACGCTTCTTGGCGTGCTCCCACCACCGCTGCAGGAGTTCCTTGCCTGCCGCACCAAACGGATACGCGCTCAGGATCGCCTCGCAGCGAATGGGATTCGGTTCGTCCTGTGTCAGCTCGAACAGCAGGAAGGCCTTGAGCACATTCGGATGTCGTATGCCCTTACGCTCCTTGAAAAGCGCACTAAATGGCCTGGCGATCGCCTGCTTGAACTCCGCGATGATGATGCGCGAATCCGGGTCATGCTCCATGCGCGCGATGTGGGCCTGGTAGAGCGAATCTACTATGTCGATGATGGTCTGCGGCGGCAACGCAAGATCCATCACCGCTTTAATCAAAGTGTAATTGTGCGCAATATCATCCTGCCACCCCAAGCCTGCCTGCAAACGGATATCGAGAAATTGGCGCTGTTCGACATTGACGCGGCCGGTGGCACAAAGTGCCTCCAGCAAGTTCCTTGCCGCCTTTTCATTACCGGCTAACAGGGCGCGATCGAAGTCGCCTCGCAATTTACCAAATGGTTGCTGTGTTCGATCCGGCGTGACCGGACGCCGCCGCAGTACCGTCAAATAGAGAGACAAGGCGCTGACGATCCCTACGCGCGCACGGTCCGACACCGCAGTAAATCGAAACAGATGACGACCGAACCGCTCATGCAAAGCGGCTTCGATCGGGTCATCGGCGTTATGGGTGATCGGATGGCCACGGAAATCGCTGTAGCTAGCCCCGACCACGCTAGCGAGTTCGTCCGCCAGTGCTGCGGCGCTATTACTGTCGTGGGCGACCGCATACCAGGCAATCGGACCCTGTGCCGAGAATATGGGTAGGATTAGTGGCGCCCGTCCTTCCGTGGCAAGAAAATAGTCTATCCAAGGTATAACTTGCTCGCTCCACGCCATTGGCGMAGTGTTGCCGGTGATCGCGTCCCAGTGCAGCGCGTTGCGCCCAGCGAAGAAACGCGCCAACCAAGCGGCCTCTCCGCCGGGAATCCGATCGTTCATGACGCCTCCACATAGCGGCGAAATTCAAGGCGGGTGCGGGCTAGATCCTCCGGGTCAAGCGAGAACTCTACCCACTCGTCATTGATCACCATACCGTTGTAGGTCAGGTTCATGGAGCCCATCAGCAAGCTATTCGACAGTAAAATCCCTTTCGTGTGCAATTGATCATGGATCGTAATCGTCGCACGCTCGTGGAGCACGTGCTGCTCGACTAGATGGCGCAACTTCGTCAAGAAGTTGCGATTGCTCTCGTCGCTGCGCGTGACAATGGAGACAGTGGTCCCGCGCGTCATCAGGGCCGCCAAAACATCAACCAGGCGAATTTCGCGGCGCCCCCATTCGGGATTGAGTAAATCGAAGTTTCCCGATCTGTTGTCGATCAATACGACATCGCTAATCCATGGCGAGACAATCCAGAGTTCGCCACCAGCTCTTAGCATTTCGGAGACAAACATGGTTTGCAGCAATTCCTGCACCGTCACTGCGCCTGTCGTCTGAGTCTTGAATATGCGGCGATACAGATATGTCATTGCAATGCCTCAATCAATTCGATATCGGCTTGTAATGTACCGGCCGACTGTCGCACTCCCTGCAGGCGTGCATACGCAYGGATGTATCCGGCATCAATCGGATTTGTCACGAGAGCGTTGAGTGCATTACCCAACAACATGCGTTCTCTCTCATTGCAGGTAAGCGTCACCAGTCTACCGTCCGACAGATGGGCCGCAGTCTGCGCAAGCCAGTCAGTCGCGGTAACGTCTACCCTAACGCGGTCATCGGCGATCGTTTCGGCCACAAGAAGACGCTCAATCGTCGGCAGATCGCAAAACGCGCTTCGCAGTTGCAACGCGGTTTGGCGCACGGCCTTCCCGCGCGCCCACAGGAGGCCGTAGATCGCACTAATGCGCCAGGCACMGCGATCAGCGCCAATTGCGGCGCCAAATTCCGATACCATGTGATCGATCTCATCCGCTTGACTCAAGAAATAGCTCATGACGCGCAAGTCGATCTCGATGCCAAGGCGCTCTTCCTCTGAGTCCCAACGCGAAAGAACGGAAGCGAGATAGCGATCTGTCGCTGGTMCCGCTCCCTGGCGTAAGATTCGGTTGCCCATCGAGACGATGAAACCGTGGAAAGGAGAGAATCCTGCTTCGACCAGCGCGCGCCGCAGGCGGCCTAGAATCCGCGTCATTTCGACATGCCCGCCTGCGGCACGGAACTCATKAATCAATCGCGCGACGTCCGAGTCGGCTTGCTGCGTTAGCAAACGCAGCAGGTCGGCCATCTGATGGTCGATCAGTTCGAACTCGCTCGTATCCAGATTGGCGCGCACCATTGAGAAAAATCGACGTGGATCTTCCGCATAATKACCCATGATTTGCTCAATCAATCCGCTACCGCCAGGAGTTTTCTCGGTTAGCCAGATTTCGTGCAAGCCGGGGTTGAAGCCTTGCTCGTGGTTTGGTGCGACCGGGCCGCGCGACAGGTCTACGCTCAAGTCCTCAGCATCAATTGTGGGGCACAGGTCAGTTACTGTCCGCAGGATTGCGGCTGCAAACGTGGCATGATAAACGCCCTGCAGCCAGGATTCCCATTCTTCCGTAATCGGCTCCCAGAGGACGTGACCTGCCATATGCAGCGCCTCAAGCACCTCATGGCGACGTAGGTAATCGTCCAGATCCTGGCGAAGCTTGTCAGGTGGGGAATCGTGCCCCTCTCCTTGATGGGCCTCCACGATATGCGACTGAAACATCATATTTAGTACATCGGCCATACTAACGCTGGCCGTATCGGATAGAAGCGCCCKATCGGCTGATGCCAAACTCATGCACTCCCGAACCGAGATATACGTAATCGCCGAAAGATAAATCTGCGCAAGCCATTCGCGGGCAAACGGGTTAGGCACCATCTCTAGGGTTTTGCCGCGCCATGCCTGGTCACTGAAGCGCGCCAGGCGTAGGGCTTGCCACTTGCGCTCGGTTCCCTTTCCCTGCCGAGAATAAAGGCCTGTCGGTATGCGCAACTGAAACAGCACCCCATCTGCGGCAAATTTGGCTCCCAACGCAACGGGGCACTCGTCCAGTGCAAATGTCACCTCAGCTCGCGTTTTCTCCTGGTCGACCCCAATCTCCGCTGAAGCACCACTTGCAAACCGCCGAACCTCAATCGGCGCATGCCGCGCGTGAGTGAAGAAGCCGACCTGTGCGATCACATCGGGCCAAATGCCGCCGGTGGGCGCCGACAACCAAATTGGCTCGACTTCCGGCACCAATTGGCTATGCCAATGCAGCATCGAGTTCGAAGAATCCTTAACTGCTTTCGGGGGCGCCTTCGGCTCTAGGGATAGCGGTCGATAGACAGGCATCGCAATACTGCTATCGCCATTCCAAACGAGGTAGTCACCGAGATAGACACACTGGCCGATCGACTTCACATCCAACAACGTGTTGATCTCCTCACCGCATGGCACGTCCTCTTCCCATGCCTGTGTCGGTGCCAGCCAGTAGCGCTCCGATTTGTGGTGAACCCCATAGCGGCGGCTGACGCGGCCCGGAGCGAATTCACGCAGCGCCGCAAAAATCGACATGGCAGGTTGATCAAACAGCTTGGCCTGATCAGCGCCGGGCAAGTCGATAGTGACCTCGGCAAGATTGAGGTCGGCAAACAGCGAAGCGGGAATGAATTCCGGCAGAGGATTGTTGGCAATCTGATAGTCCTTGCCCCCTTCGTTTTCGGCGCTCCAAGAGGTCGCAAGGCGTCGCAAGGCAGTCGGCAACACCGTAGTCATTAGTGGCCTGGGGTATTCCCAGAGCAGAGCGGAAACATCGTCGGCRGACAATTTCAGGGCGCGCTCCAAGTAACGGGCAAGGCGCAGAGTGCCGGCATCGGTCTCAAGAATCTGTTGTATCTCACGTTGCAGGCGCGCGCCCCGCTGCGCACTACCGGTCGGGCCGCTCAAATCCAGCCAGATGCTGCCGGGCGGCGCGTCCTGCAGGCGCAGGCCCAGGTAGTCGATTGTGGCGTAGACCGCCTGCATACGCGTGAGATAGCGGTTTGCCACGGGTAGTGTTCGCACCGGGAGCTCGGGATCGAACAGCAGATCATAGGACTGATACGCTGCGCGATCGCGGCCATAGTCGGAGAGCACCACAGTGGTCCATGGACGCATGCCACGACTACGCCCGGCCCGCCCCTTGCGCTGCAGGAAACTCGCGATGCCGCGCGGTGCCTTGTGCTGCACCACTGCGCCCACCGCGGGATCATCGAAGCCTACCTCTAGGACCGCGGTGGMGACCACCACATCGGCCGACGGATCGACACCGCGGTCTTGGGAACTGACGCGCTTGACGTTAAGGCGCGTCCTCACATCACCATGAAGACTTTCGCAAACGCGCCAGTCCTGCCCATTGATGTAGCGAAAGTGCGATGTGCCCTGTTTCCGGAGGTAAGCCAATCCGCCTTCCGGCGCGTGCCGCATGTCGGGATCGCCATAACTGTTACGCCCCTCCGCGCTCAAGAGATCGAAATACAGGCGATTGATGACATCAAGATTGTCCGTAAACACGAAAGTCTTCTGCCCGAAGACGCCCCCGCTGACGGAATCAGCGAGTTCGCGTGTCTTGGGATCCATGCACCGTTGCAACACCATAGTCGTCTGGATTGTCGTCGACAGCAATGCAGCACGCGATACCGGATCGCCGCGTAGGGCCAGCAGATACTCAGCACCTTCCGTCTCGATTTCGCGCGGTTGAGGTGAAACTTCCTCGACCAAACTAGGCCAACAACCGGTGAGCGCGGAGAAAAATGTCGTAGCATCGCGCAGCGTGGCCGACAATCCAACGAACCGCAACGACTGCTCAAGCAAGCGTTGCCACCGTCGCATCAAGTACGCGACCTGTGCGCCATGCCGCCCCTCATAGGTGTGGACTTCGTCCAGAAGCACTAATTCAGGCGGACGAATCGCATGAGGGCCCACACCGAAGAGATGAAACGACGCGCTGTCGGATAGGCGTTGATTCAGCATTTCAGTTGTGGTGAACAGCACGTCCGGTGGCCGCTTCTTGATGGTGTCGCGTGTGAGGGGAAAGATCTCCCCGTCTATCTCGAACGCGCACTTCGCGCAAATGAGTCGTTCGCGTCCGGTACGCCGATCCTGTTCGCGCCAGCGCAAGTCGCCACCGCACTCCAGGCAATTGAGCACAGTACAGACACGATCATCGCCCACTTTAGGCCAATTACACGTCTGGGCCGAACCTGGCGTGTCGCCAAAATAGGCGCCGACGCGGATCGTGTGTCGCAATTCGCTCGACAGAGCCTGTCTCAAAGCAAGCGATCGTTTCAATACTTCCCGCAACTGATCCTTGAGCAATTCCACTCGAGGATACAGCGCAATTGCCTTGACCCATGGCTTGGAAATGCTTTCGGCGAGCAAATGACGGACAATTGAGGCTAGTGCTGGCAAATAAAAGGCGAGCGTCTTGCCGCTCCCGGTGCCGGCGCAGACTATAGTCGCAAGTGGCGCATCGGTTTCGATACCACGAACGATGCGCTCGGCCGCGCGCACCTGGAATCCAGCCAGATTGAAGGCGCGGCCACCGGGTGTCAACAAGGCCCGAGCGGCCTGTAGCAATGAGGCGTTAGATGTCACGTTGCGCAGAACTACAAGCGCATCCTCAACTGATCGGTTCCTCTTCGGATATTGACGCGGTCGCCGCAAAAATCGGAAATCGGCCACCAGCGTCGGCGCCCGTTGCCAGCCCGTTTCGCCGGCATGTTTGGGAAACAGTTGACGCAATCGCGACAGCAATCGCACGGTCTCGGCCATGCGGGACCGGTATGCCACAGCGCCATCCTCCAAATCGACGACAGTTATCCACTGCCGCGAACGCAAGATCTGAATGACTGCATCGGCATCAAGAAAGTCATCAATTCCCTCGGCCAATCCTTCGTCGATTCGACGGTCGATCAAATCGACAAATTCCTGGCGACTAAATTGGCCGTCAACAATTCCCCAGGCGAGTAAGCGCGCTTCGCGCTCTTCGATCACGTCTAGGGTATTAAGAAGGAAGCGCTCTCTTGTTGTGGTCATGGCAATCCCATCACGATTTCGCGCGAACTACATAGCTGCTCAATAGGCCGTGCTCGTGCAACCAGGCAACGACTTCTGCGCCCACCAACTCCAAACTCGCCCCGGCGCTGGTAGCCGATGCGTCGAAGAAACGCTTAACCGCCGCCGGCATATCATGGGCCTCTATAAATGTAATCTTCGCTAACTCATCGGAGCAGTAGTGCACGTCGCGAACGGCTTCAGGGGTCGGTGGAATCGACTGCCGATAGCGGCTAAAGCGTTCATAGAGTTCTGCATAGCGCCCAATTGCCTGCTTGTTACCAGGAAGATGCAGCACTAAGGTCGAGCGCCGCTGATCTGGCGATAGCCCGGCAAATAGACGCGAACCGAAGTAATGTTTCCAATCCTGCCGCTGTGTTGCCTCGAAGCCACTAAGTAGGGCATCGAGTTTGGCGATCAATTGAGTCCAGCGTTGGCCCTGCTTGAGCGTCGAAGACTTTGTCGATTCGGAAAAGCGATCGGATGCTTTAGCAATCACATCCCTAACTGCTGGAATATCGGAGGGTATCGTCATTGGTACCCCCTCCTGGCACAACATAGTGACACGATCGATCAGTGCGCGCAGGCGGTTTTTCCGAACTTGCAATTCCTCGCTGAGGCCGGCAAGAATTTCTGCCTCCTCTACGCCGTTGCGGGCGGCATCCAGTTGTATGAGGCGCTCCGTGGCACGCAAAGCATCGTCTAACAACATGTCTTCTCCCCTTGCGCTTCCAGCGTCGTCAGATCAGCTAGCAGCGTCTCGAACATGGTGCGAATACTTTGCGCCTGCGTTGCCGGATCGATGCCTTGTGATTGCGCCTCGAGAAGCTGCACTTGTTTTTGGGCACTAGTCACGACCGTGCGTCCCTCTTTGACAAATCGTTGCGCGATAATCATAGGATTGATATCCAATTGTGCCAGACGGGTGATCAGTCTGATCTGATCTTGGTCGCTATCGGCCACTGATGCCTGCAGAGTAGTCAGAGATTCCTTCAGGGCGGCAGCACGAAAGGCTTCGCACAGCTTTTTGAATGTCGCTGGTGTTCCGAGATCATCCCGGCTCCATCCGCCTCTATCCGACATTTCGTCGCCAAGTTCTTTCAGCGCATCGGCCACCTCTTGCTTGGCAATATCGTCACCGAGTTCCTGTTGCAGAGAGGAGGCAATGCGAACGGCTTCCTCGAGCACTCTCTTCGCGCGCACCACGACGCGTGGCTCTGACATCGCTGTGACCTGTGCCCGTATTTCCTGCGGAATGAGTTCAGGTTCCGCGCGGTCGTCATCCTTGGCGAGATGCTCGAGCACTCGCATGATATCGACGCCATATGCGATCTTCCCAATGTTGCCTTGGAAACAACCACACTGGGCCAACACCAACTGTATTAGGCTCGGTCGAAGCAAAAGAGCCTCGTCCTGCAACGCGCGCCACTCCTGATATGTTACCGGTGCGAACTCGGCGGACCTTTCTTTCAGTTGCGGTTTGCCAAAAAGGAATGCAATCAAGCTCGACGGGGTACGGCCACGCTCGTTAATGCCAAGTAGGCGACTATTTGCGACCAGTGCACGCGTTGCGGTTCGCAAACGCTGCTCAGCATCTGTCCKGAGTAAACGCCGTGCTTCGGGAACGAGACGCGATACGAGGTTGCCCACACGCGCCAAATCGTCATCAGCCTCTGGGTAATCGAACTTCTTCTTTCTGAACTTGTAGAAACGTATCAATGCCATCAACTCGCTGCGGAGACGTCCCGTCGGGTCGCGGTTATCCTCTGCTACTTGCAGAGACTGCGCGGCAACACCTCCCTGGCCCTGGGCATTTGGTATGGAAATGCGATCGGGTTGCAGCGGCATCCTCTGGCAGCGCTCGCCATTCCAGTCAATGCGTTCACTGATCGCTGCCGCTAGTTCCTTGCGAATATCGTTTGCGATGCGCGACGGTAGTCGCTCGTTTTCCTGCACCCAGCGTTCAAGGGTTTCCTGCAGGGTTCGTTCTTCCGATGATGGGCCGGGCGGCAACGTTGGCAGCGGCGCCGGTTCGGGCCCAGGGCCGATCGGCTGTTGGGGTTCAGGAACAAAATCGACGTCGGGAACGGGCAGGTCGAACGCCTGGAACACCTCACGCGGAATTCGTCCGATGTCTGCGCGACTTTGCGGCTGATTGCCCCAGATGCTTACCACCGCGGAATAGCGGCGCCTTTGATCAGCGGTAAATGGTTGCGCCGTTAGCCATTGCGAGACATCCGCATTGTTGGCTGGGCCTGCGAATCCTGGGGGCGGAAATCGCTTTTCATCGAAGGCACCACGTCCGATCAGCAGCGGACTACGAATAATATGATCGATGATAAGCCTTGGAGTGAATACCAAGGCATCTCCTTGTCGGAGCGTCATCTCGGCCAGGCAAGCAATTGCCGATGTCGTGAACGGAAATAAGGGCGTATCGTCGACCTTACCGAAAGCAACGAGTTTGTTGTCTCCTCCATCGTCTGGATGTCGATACGGCGGGATCCAAGCACGCGCATTCTCTCTAGAGTGGTCGCGCTGCGCATAGTGGCGCGCCAGTGCGGCTTCGCCCCAACGCGCCGCATTCAGATAGGCGGCCACCAGTCGGGTGGTGCGCTGCAGGACCTCCTCCTTGTCTCTCAAATGACTCTCGACAATCCATTCGCGCTTTGCACGGGTCGCAATGGTGTCCTTACCCGTCAAGTAGCCATCGGTGACGGCAATGGCCGAGCGCATTGTCGCGAATTCCCTAACCCCGTCGCGCACCCCCTCCTGAATAAGGACGTTCAACAGCGTTTCCTGGATGCCGGTTAATGCCTTGAAATCTTCGACGAGGATGACGAGTTCACGGTCTGACTTCAACAGCAGGCGCCGAATTTCGAGTATGACGTCCTGCAAGGTCATCCCGCCCATCGCTTCATGCAATTGAAACAACTGCCGGGTTGCCTGATCAACAACGCGCCCATTTAGCAGGTTGGCCGCAACGCGCCTACCATGGCCCTCACGGGCCTCCATTTGCATACGGTAGTATTGTCTCACCGTCAGCGATGCATCCCTGTCGAGGTCGATCGAGTCCGGCASCACGAAGTCATCAGCACAGAAGTCGTCGGAGCTCGCMGACTGCCCCTCAGCCKACTGTCCAGCAACAGCGCGTTTAACCACTTTCGATAAGACCTGCGCACGAATATGATCAACGACAGAGGCATCGGCCAGGAACTTTGGTAGCATTCGTGCGTGCGCCAATTGCTCCTTCAGAACCGTATTGGTCGGATTCGCCTGTACCTGCTCCCTTAAGTCCTTGGCGAGATCCTCCAGGGCGATTTCAAGTTGTGCCTGAAAACTGATCACCGCCGTGTCAATAGTGATCTCGGCAAGGGCCTTCTTAAATTCCTGTTTGACAGAACCGTATTGATTGTCTGGCAAAGGCGCCAGGATTAATTCGACTACGCTACGCAAACTTGCGCTCTTGGGAATCCGGATTACGAGATAGCGATCTGGCTGCGGCAGACTACGCAACCGAGCGGCCAGAATACGTACCAAGTGCGACTTGCCCACACCCGACGAGCCGGTAATCGGGACGACATGGGCGCCAGTCGGCACATTGGCCGTCATGAAGTACTCGTAAAGATCATCTTCGGATGCCGGCAACTTTTCTCCGCTCGGCAACTGCCGGTACGAGAGCGGCGATGGCTGATGCACTGCCAATAGCACAGATTCCGGAGCACCTTCGGCTTCCGGTTTGATACAGCTATTGACTTCCTCTGCGGTKGGCCAGTAATTCAGCAAACTCAATTGGCGTCTCCCAAGAAGCGGACATGGGTAAAGCTGGACCAGGTACGGTACGCGCGGCCTGTGAGCGTCAGTGCGGTGCCAGCATCGGCCCTTTTCTCTAGCGCGATGTTGCCGTTCAACTCAAGGCGGCGCAGAGCCAACGACAGCGACATGGACAGATGTTCGGCAGGAGTTCGACGCCAGTTTTCTGACCGCAATATCTCTTCGACTTGGCGCCGGTATTGTCCGCGATCGAGGACCGGCAGCCGCGTAGCCAACGCATCGATAAAGGCATCCGCCGGCACAGCCTGTTGGCTCGGCAGCACGTGCGCCAATTCACCGCGTACTGCCTCGGTTGGATCGAGGAAGAAGCTATTGTCGTCACCCGTTGCGAAGCCKAGATAGCGCGCCCAGACGCGCATGCCCGGCCAGCGAGAATCGTTCATAAAAATGAAATGTGGGCTAGGGACTTGCGTGCGTTCGAGGTGCTCGATGTCAGAGTTCGGCAACGCGTAAATGTCTTGCGCCAGCACCCATGACAGGGCTCGCGCAAAGTCCGCGGCCCGTGCGGCTCCCTCCTCAGTTTTTTCGCTACCTAAGGCCCCCCAGATTGGCAAGCAGTGCTCTGATTGCAGAATAAGATAACGGCATCTTGCAGGCAGGCGATCTGTCCAAGTCTCCAGGGTCTCGCCGCGCAGGCGTTCTTCAGTGAGTCGCACAACGCCKGCGTCGTCGGAGAACAACCCCAACTCAATCCAGCGCGCCATTGCGGCACGCAGGCGCGTAAGGTCCGGGTCCTTTCCGGTCTCAACGCTTGGCGGTGAGCACATGGAAACCAATTCCTCTTTAGCTAATGGACCTTGCTTGAAAAGCGCGCGAGCCAGAATGATCATGTGCGAATGCAAGCCGTCACTGGCGAGATTGTTGATAGTCACTGGCTGATCGTAAGTAGTAAATGTTCAAGATGCGTGGCGTAGGGGCTGATGTCGGCCAAGCGACGCTGGGAATTTGAGGGATCCAGAGAACTGCGAGGCAGGAAGATGAGATGCTGTGGCCGTTGTAGGAGTTGAACACGTTCGAATACGTCCGGTGCCACGTCGCGTCCCAAGACTGTGACGCGCGCCAGTGGCGTGTACGGTTCTCCATTACTTTCGTCGAGGCCTTGATGAATCACGACGCCGGCACGAGCACGGCGGTAGAGCAACCACCAGGCGGGCTCTCCGCAGACGCTAGAGGTGGCATCTGCTGCCACTTCCCGTACGCCGCACTCTTGCACGAGCCACCCGACAACTTTGATTATCGACTGTGTCAGCGCAGGCGCATCTGCATCGTAAAAGACATAAACGAAGGCCGGATCGATCCAGCTAAATCGTTGGTTCCATGCCGAGAAATCGCTTTGGCAGGTCCGCGMGATGGGAATCGGGAACGGCAGCCGATAGGTCCGCGTCGCATTGCCAGAGAAGCGATCCTCCTTGCACCCACCGCATACTTGCGTAACGCCCACTGGCCACTGCGGCAAGCGAATCCGATACAGTTCACCAAGCGCTCCTCCAACCTCCGTCTTTCCGTTCAGCAATCGCTGCATGAGTGAAAAATTCTTCTGAGCCGCGGATTTCGTTTTGTCGCGTGCACTGGTCACATGTTGCTCCCACACCGATGGCAACAGATGGCCGTTGTCGAGGATACGAACGCGAATTTTTGCCTTAGCAGCAAGCCGTGATGAGCCAAATCCGTCCCCTTCCTCGTCTGGATCTTGGTTGGGTTCCACGTCTAGCGATATCATGCCCGCGCGGGCCATGAGGATGAGTGTTCGCATGTTCCAGTCGACGTTGTATTCGTTCCCGCCTGGGAGCCCATCGCGTACTGCATCGATATTGATGAGGTACAAGTCCTCCTCTCCGGCAGGCTCCCGACTCTGGTACATGGCCCTCCAGCGAGTGAAGCCCATCTCCTCAGTGACCAACTTCGGTTGCGACATTTGGGCAGGCAGCACCCAATCGGTATCATCAAATACCAGCAGGCTGACGGCAGCGCGGCCATCACGGCCGCCGCGGCCAACCTCTTGATAGAACCGGTCAAGCGTTTCTKGGATCGTGGCATGGACGATGGTTCGCACATCAGCTTTGTCGATACCGACTCCAAATGCCGACGTGGCAATAATGCCGTCGAGCCTATTCTTCCGCCAGTTGTCGATGATCTCCAATCGCTGCCGCGCGGGTGTGCCACCATCAAAGCAGGCGATCCGTCGGATTCCGGCCTTCGACCTAAGCACCGCATCCCATTCGCGCACATCTTCGCGCTTGGTGACATATAGAATGAATGGCCGTGGCGCATGACGCAACGCTTCTAGCACACGCATATGCTTGTCGGCCCGACATGTGGCACGATAAAACCAGTATTGTGGCTCCGGCCGTAGGTGTACAGCGGCAACCATTTGCACTCGTTCAGCAGGGCCAAAGAGGTGAGCAAGCGTCTCGACCGTCTCTTCGCTAAAGGTGGCGCTCAGCAATAGCGTCCGGAAACTGTGTGGAGCGCTTGCCAACAAGTTATTACGCAAGCCCGCCAGCGCCTGGAATGTCGGGCGGAACTCGTCGCCCCACTGGGTCACCAAATGAGCCTCGTCAATGACCAAGTAACGCAGCATACCCGCGTGAGCTGCGTCGGTGACAGCACCCAATAGCGATGTATTCAATGCCTCTGGCGAAGTGAATAGAATCCGCTGGGTGCCATTGCGGAGGCGCTTGCGKATCTCTGCGCGTCCTTCTTTCGATAAGTCGCCATACCAGGCTAGCGGCCATGGCACATGCATCGGATCGGCTTGCCGAAAATACTTCAGCATGGCGTGCTCCTGGTCGATCGCCAGTGCTACCGTCGGAACTACAAAGACAGTCAKATGACCGGCCTCCTTGTGTACGAGTGCGCCCGCCTGCCCAACTAGGCTTTTGCCTGACCCCGTCGGCAAATTCACGAGGAGGGTCTCCCCCGGGGGAATTAGGAAAGACGCACGAACCGCCTCGCGCTGGCCGGGTGAAGAATAATGAGTAAAACCGGTCGCGTCGGTTATGAAGGGGTCGGCTGGGCATTGACCAGAGGTGCGGACCAGGCGCTCTGAATATGCATCATGAAAGGCGCYGTCGTCCGTGCTGTCTAGCCAGTCTGGCGACCACGGTTGCGCCGTCAACAGATAGGACTTACCATCAGCCGCGGCCAAAGTCTGTACACCGTGGGCAGTCCACGCTTCTGCAGATGGCCATGATGGATTGGCCGGCACACGCAACTTGAATTGGTGCCCTTGTTGTGCGCTTTCACGAAGCAAGCACTGCCGGACCAACGGAAGCAAATCCGCGTGCAACTTCTGATTCGCGCTTGAGCGTCGCGCATCAAGCAAGATTTGAAAAATACGCGTGAAGATCGGGTTGCCGACGTCGTGCTGTGGGAGATCCGCCGCTGGCMAGTMGCTGAACAGAGACTGCAAGTCTGCAAAGAGAAAGCTMATTGGAGGCCACCGGTCGACTGTTCGAGAACGGAGACCGGTTCGCTGCTCAGAAAGACCACACCTGCCACGTCGACCTTGATTATCGGTGTTTGAATACCGGCGTGCAGTGCCGCATTCAGCATCTTCTCCAGGGTCAATTGCGCATGCTCGGCAGCGGCCTCCGCGCCTGCCAACGACTGAATACGGGTAGTCAATTGCGCATATCGTCCCGCGTCCTCCTGGACAGCCTTGTCGATTGCTTCGCGCTGGCTCGCCCTAAGCTCTGGGCGCCTCATCACGAAGTCGAACGCACAGTCGCGCATTCGAAGACAGCGTTGTGACCAGTTGGCGAGCKAATCGGGGGCTGCCTTCTTCAAGGCGCGAAAATGCTCGAAATCAAGATTCTTATCGATATAGCCGGCCCCCCCCTCTTTCGCGTATCGCGGCGCAAGATAGGTCGCGATGTAGTCGGCCGGCAACTCCTCCCCATCCTCGTTAAGCCATACACGGGTCACTATTGGATGAAACAACGCATCCCCACGACGGCGTAAAACTGCGAGGTCAGATCTCGACGCCTCCCCATACTGGGCAAGAATGGCGGCAGCCTCATCAAGTCGCGCTTCAATCAGAAAATCGAAGCGAAAGCACATTTCCAAACGATCCGTTGGAAAGCCTTCATGGATCTGGCGCCACATGGCAAAACTGCGGCCACGGTCGTMGACTTCCGAAAACGACTTAACGGCTTCAACAAACGCATCACCATACCGCAATGGCCTCACGCCACGCCGGACGGCCGTAGTTCGATGTGCCGTGTGCGGATAGGAAAGCGGATGTAAGGATGAACTGCCGGGGGCTTCGTAATCTATGGCACCCAAAAAATCCTCTAGAAAGCCCGACATAGGTATTAATGTCGCCCTTCCACCCTGCTCCGGTGGGCTATATTGAAAGCGCGTGGGCACATCTACAGATGGTAGCTTTGTTTTTTCAGGTATCGGCACAAAAAACAAGGTATCCGTAATCCAATACAGCGTCGATTGCTTGATTGACTTCCAATCGCTATCGAATTCGAGCAGCGACTCGATATCGCTTTCAGACAGTGGCGCCAATTCATCGAGTGCATCTTGCTGATCGATCAATTTCAACTCGGTAGCGACCAGACCCTGCGGACCTTGCAGGCGAGCCACGAGTTCTGTCATTGCCTCAATACCGTGCAGAAAGATATTTTCCTGCAACCGGATGCCTTCCGCATCGACGATGTACTGGAGGCTGGAGATAGATTGCCCGAAGACGTTCCAACCGGAATTGAGCACGTCAAACCAAGCACTTTGCAACGTCGATGTAGCCTCGAGGAGGACGTATGACTGCACAGGCATCCCGGACCCATACCGGTCGACTCGGCCAATTCGCTGTTCGATTTGGTTGGGATGGATCGGCAGATCGAAATGAACAATAGCCTTGCTCCCACCCTGGAGATTGATGCCTTCCTCGGCTTCGCGATCGCAGACAATCACCTTGACACTATCGTCCGAGTTAAAGCGCACCCAGTCGGGATCGCTGCCTTGGTCATCGACCTCCATCGTGGCGTGGCGTACCGCCGAGACATGGTTGCTTCGTAGATGCCAAAAAACAGTGTCTGCCACCTCGGAACTAGAGCAAAAGACAATGGCCTTAGTATTGGCAGAGAATTGCCGCACCTGATCGGAGATCATTGCGCTGCGCTGCGCCAACCAGTCGTCTTCGTCACAATGGGCCAGGAGTTTGACCAGATAGTCATCCTCATCGTCAAAGGTCGCGGTGACAGCATTGGATAGTGCGTGTATTGTCTGCCTCCTTTTATTGCATACCAGCTTGAATTCCATCATATTCTCAAGCAGGGCAGTTATGCATTCCCAGTAGAAGCTGATCAATGGCGCTTGGTCTTTAACATCTTCCGGCCCGCGCAGCGATGCTACGGCGGAGATTCGCCAGGATTCAAGGGTGGCCTCAATGGCACGCGCCGAAGAGTCATGCATCGTCCACGGTTGGGCACCTTTCCGCAGAGGCGTTATTCCACTAATTCGCCGACGCCGATTACGCAAAATACGCCGGTTCAAGCGATAGGTTTCTGAGATGTGCGCGCGCAATTGCCGAATCGCATCTATCAATTCCGGGTCTTCTTCTTCCGGAACGCCTACCAGTAGCGCCTTCAAGGCGAACGTCAATTCCCGGAGACGTAAGTCGTGAGGAATTTTATCGAGCAAATCATCTAGAACGCCATCAAGGAACAAGGATTGCGACGGTTCCAGCATGGCGACGGTCTCTGCAAGGGATTGGCGATGTGCAATCCTTGTACGGAACGAATCGTAGTCACCCAGTGAGTAAACTGCGGGTTCGAGCAAATGCAGCATTCGCAGAAATCCCTCTTCGTTCCGCAAAATGGGTGTCGCTGATAGCAAGAGCACTCGCGGCACAATTCTCGCGGTACGACTTACCAATTCATATAATTGTCGATGTTGATCGCCGGCCCCCGGATCGGCAATACGATGGACCTCGTCGATGATCAGCAATGTGGCCATCTCCACGGCGACTAATGCCCCCTCGCTATCGTCATGAGCCACAACGAAGACTGAAATATCAAGAAAATCGAACAATCCGAATCGACGCGTCAATTCACGGCGCCATTGGGTCACTAGTGTCCGTGGCACGAGGATAGCGATGCGATGATTGACTGGATCGTCGAGTACCGCTTGCCGAACGACGATACCCGCCTCTATCGTCTTTCCCAACCCGACCTCGTCAGCCAACAGATACCGCTGAGATGGGTCAGTCAAGACTCGTCGCACGACGMCAATTTGATGCGCCTCTAGTTCGACTGCCGAAGACAGCAAGGCTGACATGCCATGAGCCAAGCCGCGTTGAGCGATGTACGAACTCAGAAACTGAGTGCGTGCTTCAGCATATTGCGGCGTTTCGGTGATCTGMTGCGCCAGGAACAGCGATGGATCTTCGATCGGCCTTTTCCAACGGACAAACACGTGCTCATAAGTAAGATATACGTCGTGCTTGTGCGAAAAACKGATGAACAGTCCCTCACCATCGTCTTCAATGACGCGCCCTACTCGCCAGCGAATGCTGCCTTCGTCGAAGACATAAACGCGAGTGTTTTTTCCTAAGACTTTGGGCCGTATCTGAGGCGCCTCGACTTCGCGCACCACGCGGCCGCCAATAGTCGGAAAATCAAAGTACTCGATCGTTCGCCGTGGACCATTTACCCCGATGATCTTTGCGATTCCATCGGCCTCATAGCCCTTCACGATGCAATATGGCGACGTCATTTTTTCGAAGTATCCCCAAAAAGTACGATGTACATCCGCAACATTCAACTAGTATATAGTTCGTTACCGATTTTCGACAACGGCAACTGATCTCTCTTCCGCAGGCATGGCAAGGCCAAAAACCCTCTCATTCGCAAACTCGGCTTCATTGAAGAAGGAAAGTCTGCGCAGCACTGCGGCAAGATGATGCTCGAGTCCATTCTGACTCCGCCGGGGTTCAAGCCTGCGGAACCCGAGGCTCTTTTGACGGCCCCATTACGTGAACTTAACGGCAGAAATATCGAGTTCATTAGAGCTGAGAGGCCTGCGCCTCGCCACGAGGCGCTCAGATATGTGGCACGACAAACGGACTAATCCCAAGCGACCGGATGGATCGCCAAATTCATCGCATCAAGACAGAGGCAKCAAAGGCATCCCTGACCACGAGCATCCAAGGATGGCGATAGGGGCTATGAGCTACATCGGAATGTCCGAGTCAAGGGGAACCCCGTGGCAGAGAAGGACTTGGAAGAACGGCAACGGCCCGGTACGCCATACCCGAATTGGGTATTGACATACGCGGGAACTCCCGAGAAGAGACGCAGTTATCTACAAGCTTTTGCACAAGCCACTCATGAATCCGTTGTGTGCTTTACMTCAACGGTATGCCTGCCACAGTGGTTTAGTAGCGATCAATAAGATTGCATATAAAAAGGGTCACAGGCATTTGCTTGTGACCCTTTGATTTTATTGGTGTACGTGTCGTGGGAACGCTGAAATTCGCCGAGACAKCGGATCAAACATCAATATTCCGAGCCACCAAAGCATTACTCTCAATAAAATTCCGCCGCGGCTCAACCTCATCCCCCATAAGGGTGGTGAAGATCTGATCCGCAGCAATAGCATCCTCAATCTGCACCTTAAGCAGTCGCCTTTGAGTAACATCAAGCGTGGTTTCAAAAAGCTGCTCAGGATTCATCTCCCCCAGCCCCTTGTACCGCTGACGCGAAACCCCACGCTCAGCCTCAGACAACAGCCACTGCATGGCCCCGTGAAAATCATTCACGGTCTGGTCACGCATCTTCTCGCCTTCGCCACGGCGTACCTTGGTGCCCTCGGGAATCAGGCCCTGGAACGTCTTGGCGGCCAGCGACAGCGCAGCGTAGTCCGCGCCATGCACGAAGTCCGCGTCCAGGTGAGACAGGCGCACGTTGCCGTGATGGCGGCGGGCGATCATCAGGCGGTGCTTGTCCGTCTTCTCGTCGAACTGGGCGTAGACATCGGCGGTGCCGTCATCGTTCACGGCGGCGCCGAGCAGGGTCTTGGCGTGCATTTCGCTGAGCTTGGCCTTGAGCGCGGTGGCTGAGGCTTCGGCGGCGGCGGCGCTGTCCAGGTCCAGTTCCACGCCGTCGGCAATGGCGCGCAGGGCGTCGGTGTCTACGATGCGGGAGAGGCGGCCGATCACGCCTTCGGCCAGCTGGTACTGGCGSGCGAGTTCGGTGAGGGCGTCACCGGAGACTTCGGTGCCGTCCGGGTTGACCAGCGCGGCTTTTTCCATGGCCAGGCGCAGCAGGTAGGCGTTGAGCTCGGTGTCGTCCTTGATGTAGCGCTCTTCCTTGCCGTGCTTGATCTTGTAGAGCGGCGGCTGGGCGATGTACACGTAGCCGCGCTCGATGATGTCGGGCATCTGGCGGTAGAAGAACGTGAGCAGCAGCGTGCGGATGTGGGAGCCGTCCACGTCCGCGTCGGTCATGATGATGATGCGGTGGTAGCGCAGCTTTTCGAGGTTGTAGTCTTCCTTGCCGATGCCGGTGCCCAGCGCCGTGATGAGCGTGAGCACTTCCTGGCTGGAGAGCATCTTGTCGAAGCGGGCGCGTTCCACGTTGAGGATCTTGCCCTTGAGGGGCAGGATTGCCTGGAACTTGCGGTCGCGGCCTTGCTTGGCSGAGCCGCCTGCGGAGTCACCCTCCACCAGGAAGAGTTCGGACTGGGCGGGGTCTTTTTCCTGGCAGTCGGCGAGCTTGCCGGGCAGGCCCATGCCGTCGAGCACGCCTTTACGGCGGGTCATTTCGCGGGCCTTGCGGGCGGCTTCGCGGGCGCGGGCGGCGTCGACGATCTTGCCGCAGATKATCTTKGCGTCGCCGGGGGTCTCGAGCAGGAAGTCGGAGAGKGCCTTGGCGACKAGTTCTTCCACGGGCAGGCGCACCTCGGACGAGACGAGCTTGTCCTTGGTCTGGGAGCTGAACTTGGGCTCGGGCACCTTGACGGAGAGCACGCAGGCCAGGCCTTCGCGCATGTCGTCGCCGGTGGTTTCTACCTTGGCCTTTTTGGCGATCTCGTTTTCTTCGATGTACTTGTTGATGACGCGGGTCATCGCGGCGCGCAGGCCGGTGAGGTGGGTGCCGCCATCCCGCTGGGGGATGTTGTTGGTGAAGCAGAGCACCTGCTCGTTGTAGCCGTCGTTCCACTGCATGGAKACTTCCACGGCGATCCCGTCTTTCTCGGTGTTGGCGTAGAAGATGGTCGGGTGCAGGACGGTCTTGGCGCGGTTGATGTATTCGACGAAGCCTTTCACGCCGCCGGAGAAGGCGAAGTCTTCTTCCTTGCCGGTGCGCTGGTCGGTCAGGCGGATGTGCACGCCGTTGTTCAKGAACGAGAGCTCGCGGATGCGCTTGGAGAGGATCTCGTAGTGGAACTCGACGTGGGTGAAGATTGCCTCGTCGGCGAGGAAGTGGACTTCGGTGCCGCGCTTGTCGGTGGGGCCGATGACCTTCATCGGCGAGACTTCCACGGGCTGGCCGTCGGGGCCGTTGACGGTTTCCACCACGCKGTTCTGCACCGCGCCTTGCGCGAATTMGAGCAGGTGGGCCTGGCCGTCGCGGCGCACGGTGAGGCGCAGCCACTTGGACAGGGCGTTCACGCAGGACACGCCCACGCCGTGCAGGCCGCCGGAGACCTTGTAGCTGTTCTGGTTGAACTTGCCGCCGGCGTGCAGCTCGGTCATGGCGATTTCGGCCGCGCTGCGCTTGGGTTCGTGCTTGTCGTCGAACTTCACCAGGGGCGGGATGCCGCGGCCGTTGTCGGTGATGGAGATCGAGTTGTCGCTGTGGATGGTGACCTGGATCTCGGTGCACCAGCCGGCCAGCGCTTCGTCGATGGAGTTGTCCAGCACTTCKAATACGAGGTGGTGCAGGCCGGTGCCGTCGGACGTGTCGCCGATGTACATGCCCGGCCGCTTGCGCACCGCCTCCAGGCCTTCCAGGATCTGGATCGAGCCGGCGCCGTAGCTGTTTTMCTGTTGCGGTTGCGGTTGTTGCTGTTCGGTCATGTTCTCTTACTCACGGCGAATGCGGCGTTTCGCGCGGCGCCCGGTCGGGCGCGCTGCGATGGGCCGCATGGCGGGTTACATAAAAACGRCAAAAGGGGCGGATTGCCAKAATCCGGCCCCTGCGTGCTGCGGTGCGTCTTTCGCCTGCCAGGCGAGAGCCGTAGCCTGCCGTTCGATGTTCCGGTGTTACGTATGTTGTTTTCCTTTTACCTTCTACCGGATCATCAGATACGCATCGGCATGACGACATACTTGAAGTTGTCGTCTTCCGGCACGGTAATCAGCGCACTCGAATTGGAGTCGCCGAGGCTGACCTGCACTTGCTCGCTCTTGAGGTTGGCAAGGACGTCGAGCAGGTAGGTCACGTTAAAGCCGATGTCGAGGGCGTCGCCCGAGTAATCGAGCTCGAGCTCTTCCTGCGCCTCTTCCTGGTCGGCGTTGGTGGAGCTGATCTTGAGCACGTGCGTGTCGAGGATGCAGCGCACGCCCTTGAACTTGTCGGTGGTCAGGATGGCGGTGCGTTGCAGCGCCTGCTGCAGCTTCACGCGGTCGATGGCGAAGGCGTTCTTGTAGCCCTTCGGGATCACGCGCTGGAAGTCCGGGAACTTGCCTTCGACCAGCTTGGAGATCAGCTCGATATTGGCGAAGGTGAACTTGACCTGGTTGGCGGCCAGCTGCACMTGCACGGGATCGTCGTTGTCTTCGAGCAGGCGTTGCAGCTCGAGGATGGTCTTGCGCGGGATGATGACTTCCTGGCGCGCGCCTTCGCCGGTGGCGGCGGTGTCCAGCTCCACGCCGCAGTAGGCCAGGCGGTGGCCGTCGGTGGCGACTGCCATGACCTTCTTGCCGTCCACCACCAGCAGCATGCCGTTGAGGTAGTAGCGGATGTCCTGCTGGGCCATGGCGAAGTGGACCATGGCGAGCAGGTGCTTGAAGGTCTTCTGCGGCAGGCTGACCGAGGCGCCGAACTCACTGGCTTCGGCAACCGTGGGGAATTCCTCGGCGGCCAGGGTCTGCAGCGCGAAGCGGCTCTTGCCGGACTGCACGGTCATGCGCTTGTCGTTGAGCGACAGGGCGACTTCGCCGTCGGGCATGGCGCGCAGGATGTCGAGCAGCTTGCGGGCGGCCACGGTGGTGGCCACGCTGTCGCTGCCCACGCCGCATTCGGCGTGCGTGGTGATCTGGATCTCGATGTCGGTCGAGAGGAACGATACGTTGGACCCCGACTTGCGAATCAACAGGTTGGCCAGGATCGGGAGGGTGTGGCGGCGCTCCACGATGMCGCTCACGATTTGCAGCGGACGCAGCAGATTGTCTCGCGAGGTTTTGACCAATTGCATTGAATTTATCCTTCGTCGTTTGTAGTAAGCGACCGCGGGTTGCGCCTCAACTTCCGTTGATTCMAAAACCACTTAGGAATCAAGGAGTTAATTTGACATTGTACCAAGGATAAGCCGCTGCGGTGAAGCGGGAGAAGCGCGACAGGAGGGGAAAATTGCGCAGCATCAAGCACAATTTCCAGGCTTCCACGACCTTGTTCCGGCCGCGCCCTCCGCCCGCTCGTCCCGACTCACCGCAAAGCCTTAGCCCAGGCCGCTTTCGCGTCAATGACAGGCAATGTTCCCGGCGATGCTTGCCGATTGATTCATGCGCCKGACCCAGCCCGGCGCGTACCCTACAGTATGCCAGCCCCGCGTGACGGGGCCTGCAAATCCACGTTTGCGGCACAAAGTGTCGTAAGCGTGGAGAAAATTCTACAAAGAACGCCTGGCTTGCTCCCGCTTTCGCTTGCGGGAAAGCGAGCAAGCCATCTGTCATTGGGCGCGCATCACAGCGTGCCGCGGGTCACCCCTTGAGCGTTTGTTCCAGCACGTGCAGTTCGTGGTTGAGCTGCGCGTCCTTGCTGCGCTCGTCGGCGATCTTGCGCACCGCGTGCAGCACGGTGGTGTGATCGCGCCCGCCGAACAGCTCACCAATTTCCGGCAGGCTCTTCTGCGTGAGTTCCTTGGCCAGGTACATGGCAATCTGGCGGGGCCGCGCGATATTGGCGGGCCGCTTCTTGCTGTACATGTCCGCGACCTTGATGTTGTAGAAGTCGGCACAGGTCTTCTGGATGTTCTCCACGGAGATCTGGCGGTTCTGCACGGTCAGCAGGTCCTTCAGCGCTTCGCGGGTGACATCGATGGTGATGTMCTTGCCGTGGAAGTTCGAGAAGGCCAGGATCTTGCGCAGCGCGCCTTCGAGCTCGCGCACGTTGGAGCGCAGGTGCTTGGCGACGAAGAAGGCCACTTCCTCGGGCACGCTCACGTTTTCCGCCGCGGCTTTCTTCATCAGGATCGCCACGCGCATTTCCAGCTCGGGCGGCTCGATGGCAACCGTGAGGCCGGAGTCGAAGCGCGAGATCAGGCGATCGTCGATGCCGCTGATTTCCTTCGGGTAGGTATCGCTGGTGATGATCACCTGCGCCCGGTTGGCGATCAGTGCTTCGAAGGCGTAGAAGAACTCTTCCTGCGTGCGGTTCTTGCCCGAGAAGAATTGAATATCGTCGATCAGCAGCAGGTCCAGCGAGTGGTAGTAGCGCTTGAACTCGTCGAAGGCCTTGCGCTGGTACGCCTTGACCACGTCGGAGACGTACTGCTCGGCGTGGATGTAGCGGATACGCGCGCGCGGGTTCTCCAGCAACATGAAGTTGCCGATGGCGTGGATCAAGTGGGTCTTGCCCAGGCCCACGCCGCCGTACAGGTAGAGCGGGTTGTAGGACTTGCCCGGATTGTTGGCCACCTGGATGGCGGCGGCGCGCGCGAGCTGGTTGGCCTTGCCGGTGACGAAGTTGTCGAACGTCAGGATGGGGTTCAGGCGCGAGCGCTCGTGCACCGTGTCGTTCTGCTGGTGGCCGCCCTGCGCGTTGGCAGGATGGCCGCCMGGATGCCCGCCTTGATGGCTGCCCTGGTGCCCGACCTGGTGGCCCTGGCCGCCCTGCATGGGCTGCTGGGGCTGCTGCACGCGGTAGGAGCGGGCACTGGCTTCGGCCGGGTCGAGCTGCGGCACGTCGATATCGACCAGTTCACCGCCCATGCCACCCATGCCGCCCATGCCGCCCATGCCGCCCATATTGGCGCCCTGGCCGGGATGGGCCTGCTGGCCGCCGGGGTAGTTGCCGGGGTAGGGCGCCTGCGCGCCGCGCTGGCCGCCCTGGCCAGCGTTGCCCTGGTTGCCATAGCCGGGCGCGCCCTGGCCCGGCTGCATGCCGGGCTGGCCGAAATTCTGCGACAGCGGCTGGCCGGTCGGGTAGCCGGGGCCAGGCTGCTGCGGCTGCATGCCGGGCTGGCCGGCCTGGCCGCCTTGCGGGTAGCCGGCAGCGGCCCGGCCCGAGGCGGCGGGGTCCAGGACGAAGTGAACGCTGACGTTGGCTTCCCAGTACTCGCAGGCGAGCGCGGTGATGCGGCCGGAGAACTGGCTCTTCACCCAGTCGAGCTTGAAGCGGTTGGGCGCAGCGATGCGCAGCGCGTGCGCTTCCTCGTCGAAGGCGACTGGCGCCAGCGGCTTGATCCAGGTCTTGAACTGTTGCGGCGTCAGCTCGCGCTCGAGTTGCGCTGCTGCCGCCTGCCAGAAATCTTGCATTGTTTTGTTGTTCGGTTTTCGCCACGGGTGCGCGGACAGTCCGGCCCAATGGACTGCAGGCAGGGGTCGGTGGTGCATCCCTGCCGGCAATCCGTCATTCTCAAGCCAGGTAAAGCGACCGCAGTCGAGATCAGTCGCGGTCCGCAATTGACCCCGCCGCCCGGGCTCCCCATGGTGATCGACGCGATAAGCGGGAGCCGCTGACGGACAGGTTGGCGAAATGAGACGAAGCCGCCGCTGCCCGCTGCGCGTCCGTTATCCGGCATGCCAGGGGTGAGTCCCGGGTTGCGCTTGCGCCACGCAGCCCGTGTGGTGTTTGGACCCGGATTGTACCCCCCGCCCCGAGTTATCCACAAAGGATAAGTCTGTGGATAAGTTGTGAAGAAGCAGTGAATTGTTGTGCACAACCCCTTGTTTGGCGCGGGTTTCCGGGTAGGTAAAACGCCCGAAAAGCCAATCCAAACAGAGACTTCGCTCTCCCTCTGACCATCCCGGAGGCACCCCCGGAACAAAAAAACTTACCCACCGGCGATTGTGGACAATGAAATACAACAGCCTKTTGCGCATTTTTCAGGCAAGGGTGCCGCGCACGTCTCTCGGCCATCTGCAGCCTTGACACATCGCGCGAAAATCAGTTAAATGGCGGGTTCTGCGATGCGGCAGGGGATCACGTATGCGCATCGCCGGGTCTGACCTGTTCCGTGCAAGACCGGTTTCGTTTCACGCGGCTTTGGCTGGCTGAAACGGTCCTGGAAATGGCTGGATTGGCCGGAACAGGCAGCGGGCCAAGCAGGCCGACGGGGTCGGGACGGATGGGTGAATCATGATCCGGTCCGGCTGGATTCMCTMCCGAACCTGCGTCGCGCACGCCGACATTGTCGGTACGCGAGATACACGGCCGGCGGCAAGACAATCACCGCAGTCGGCAAGACCGCATCCGCGGCAGCCCAAGCGAACCATACGCGGCGGCCACGGGGCCCCGGCTCACGCCGGAGGCCGGGCGAGCCAAGATCAACCAGAGAGTGCAACATGAAACGTACATACCAACCTTCCGTTACCCGCCGCAAGCGTACCCATGGTTTCCGCGTGCGCATGAAGACCCGTGGCGGCCGTTCCGTCATCAACGCTCGTCGCGCCAAGGGCCGCAAGCGCCTGGCAGTCTAAGGGCCTGGCGACCGGCCATGATGGCGCCGCGTGCGCTGTCGTGGCCAAACGCCTCGCCTTTCGGATGGCCGGGAGCCCGCAGCCAGGTGCAGCTTTACCGCTAGCTTTGCCCAGCGTGACTACCTATGCCTACCCCAAAGCCGCGAGGCTCACAAAGACGGATGAGTTTTCATCCGTTTTTGCTTTGCGCCCGCGCCGCCGCAGCCAGCACTTCGTGCTGTATGTGGGCGAGAACAACCTGCCGCAGGCCCGCCTTGGCGTGGTCGTGGGCAAGAAGTTCGCGGCGCGCGCCGCCGAACGCAACCTGGTGAAGCGCRTGGTGCGGGAACTGTTCCGCCAGCGGCAGGACCAACTCGCGGGCCGCGATGTATTGCTGCGCCTGCAGGCCAAGTTTCCGCGTGCGGAATTTGCCAGCCGCAGCGCGGTGCGCCGGGTGTGCCTGGCGGAGCTGACCAGCCTGTTCGAAGTCGCGGTGCGTCCGCTTGCACCGCGTCCAGCCGCGCCTTCCGGCGTATCGCCGCCGAAGTCCGCGCCCTCCGGCACGCCAGCCTGACCCGCCCGCCGCCATGAAGCGAATCCTGCTAGCCCTGCTGCGCATCTACAAGATCGCCCTGAGCCCGTTTTTCGGCTCGCAGTGCCGCTTCCTGCCTACCTGTTCCGACTACGCCCGCGAAGCGATCGTGCGCCACGGCGCAGGCCGCGGCAGCTGGCTGGCCGCCTGCCGGCTATGCCGTTGCCATCCGTTCACGGATGGCGGGTATGATCCGGTGCCGCCGGTATCGGCGACATCAACACAGCAAGACCGGGCACCCGCCGCGTCTGGCCAGCCGCCAGTCACGATCCGGCTACCCCGCCCCTGATTTCCCCCGACCACAGCGAGACATGGATATCAAACGCACCATACTCTGGGTCATCTTCTCGATGGCCCTCGTGCTGCTCTACKACAACTGGCAGCGCGCCAACGGTCATCAGTCGATGTTCTTCCCGAGCGCGACCCAGCAGGCCGCGCCGGCAGGCGCCGGCGGCGCTTCGGCCGCGCAGGGCGACGTGCCCAAGGCCAATGCAGGCGCCGGCGCCACCGCTGGCGCCCCGGCTGCCGCACCCGCTGCCGCCGTGCAGCCGGCTGGCGAGAAGATCGTGGTGAGCACCGACGTGATGCGTGCCGAGATCGACACCGCCKGCGGCATCCTCTCGCGACTGGAGCTGCTGAACCAGCACGAGAAGGACKGCAAGCCCGTGGTGCTGTTCGAGCGCGACGCGACCCGCACCTATATGGCCCGCTCGGGCCTGATCGGCGGCGACATGCCCAACCACACCACGGTGTTTGCCGCCTCGGMCGGTCCGCGCGACCTGGCTGGCACGGACAAGGTGGAAGTGACCCTGACGGCTGAGAAGGATGGCGTCAAGCTGGCCAAGACGTACATCTTCCACAAGGGCAGMTATGTGGTGGACACGCGCTTCGCGGTGACCAACGACAKCGGCAAGCCGGTCTCGCCGACGCTGTACCTGGAACTGACGCGTGACGGCAGCAAGGTCGAGCAGTCGCAGTTCTACAGCACCTTCACCGGCCCGGCCATCTACACCGACGCCGACAAGTACCACAAGATCACCTTCGACGACATCGGCAAGGGCAAGGCCAGCGTACCGGCCGCCACCACCAGCGGCTGGGTGGCGATGGTGCAGCATTACTTTGCCTCGGCCTGGATCCCGCAGTCGGGCAAGGAGCACAGCTTCTACGTCGAGAAGATCKACAACAACCTGTTCCGCGTGGGCGTGCAGCAGCCGCTGGGCCAGGTCGCCCCGGGTGCCACCGTGACCACCGATGCGCGCCTGTTCGCCGGCCCGCAGGAAGAGCGCATGCTCGAGAAGATCACCCCGGGGCTGGAGCTGGTGAAGGACTATGGCTGGCTGACCATCCTGGCCAAGCCGATCTTCTGGCTGCTGGAGAAGATCCACGGCTTCCTGGGCAACTGGGGCTGGTCGATCATTGCGCTGACCGTGCTGATCAAGCTGGTGTTCTTCCCGCTGTCGGCGGCAAGCTACAAGTCCATGGGCAAGATGAAGGACCTGCAGCCCCGCATGACCGCGATGCGCGAGCGCCACAAGGGCGATCCGCAGAAGATGAACCAGGAGATGATGGCGCTGTACCGCACCGAGAAGGTCAACCCGCTGGGCGGCTGCCTGCCCATCGTGATCCAGATCCCGGTGTTCATCGCGCTGTACTGGGTGCTGCTGTCGTCGGTGGAAATGCGCGGCGCGCCGTGGACGGGCTGGATCCATGACCTGTCGGTGCCGGATCCGTTCTACATCCTGCCGGTGCTGATGGCCGTGTCGATGTTCGTGCAGACCAAGCTGAACCCGACCCCGCCGGACCCCGTGCAGGCCAAGGTCATGATGATCATGCCGCTGGTGTTCTCGTTCATGTTCTTCTTCTTCCCGGCCGGCCTGGTGATGTACTGGGTGACCAACAACGTCCTGTCGATCGCCCAGCAATGGCAGATCAACCGGATGCTCGGCAAGAGCAAGGCCACGGCGGCAGCCAAGGCCTGAACCTGAGATGTGACTCCGGCCGGCGGGTGCAAACCCGCCGGCGGCAAAAAAAAGCCCGGCGCATGCGCCGGGCTTTTTGTTTGGCTTGCTTCGCCGTTTAGCGTTTAGAGCTTGCCGACATCCGCCCTCTCCGCACAAGCGGGAGAGAGGGGAAGAAATCCGTCAGGCCATCTACACCTGACGACGACTCCGCCTACTGTGCCTCGTGGCACACGGCCTCGATGTTGTGCCCGTMCGGATCGAGCACGAAGGCGCCGTAGTAGTTCGGGTGGTAGTGCGGMCGCAGGCCCGGTGCGCCGTTGTCGCGCCCGCCCGCGGCCAGCGCGGCCTGGTAGTAGGCGTCCACCTGCGCGCGCGTCTGCACGCGGAAGGCCAGGTGCAGCGGCGGCTGGTTGGGCGTGCCGCCGTGGATCCAGAACTCCGGCTTCTCCGGCGGCCCGAAACCCGCAACGTCGGCATGGCCGGTCACGCTGGCCGGCAGCTCCATCACCTTGACCATGCCGATGGGCGCGAGCGCTGCGGTGTAGTAAGCGCGGCTCCTGGCGAAATCGCTGACCCCGACTCCGGTGTGATCGATCATCTTCTGGCTTCTCCTTGGGAAAACATCGCTCAGGCCAGGTCGAGCACGCTCATCGTCGCGTTGAAGCGGCTCACCAGCACTGCCTCGCCGTGCACGCTGGCGAACACATCGGCTTCCACCACGATGATGGTGCGGCCGGACTTGAGCACGTCGGCGCGGCAGGTGAGGCGTTCGCTGCGGGCGGCCCTGAGCAGGTTGATCTTGAACTCGGCGGTGACCACGTGGCGCCCGGTATCGAGCATGGTGGTGGCGGCCGCGCCGGCGGTATGGTCGGCAATGGTGGCCTGCACGCCGGCATGCACAATGCCGCCGTGCTGCAGGTGGCGCGGCGTGACCAGCAGCTCGCTCTCGCACCAGCCGGGCCCGCAATCGACCAGGCGGATGCCCACGTCCGTGACAAAGGCCGCGTCACGGAAGCCGGCCTCGATGGTGTCCCGCAGCAAACGCCGTTCTTGTTCGGTGGACATGCTTGTCTCCTCGCGCGGGAGCGCTCGGGTACGGCTTGTGGAAGAGGTGGCGCCAGCGAAGATATCTACGCTCGTCGCCATGCGTGCTCATTGCAGCGCGAAGCGGCCGCCCTGTCAATGGAGTGCGCCGGCGGTCACCGGGCGCAGTTTGTGCGGCGCAACCGGCACAATCGCCTACACTGGGTCATACCGTCCCCGCTCGCGGGATCTCACCCACAGAGATGCAAAGCGGACACATCATGCGCGCCGCCAACGCTCCCGGCTCTATCMATCCCGGCATGCGCGCCGTGGATGCCTTTGTCTCGCTGGCCGATGCAGGGCTGGTGGCCATTGCCGACCAGCTCGCCGCGCTGACCCGGCGCGACCATCCCGATGACGTGCATGCGCTGCGCGTGGCGACGCGGCACCTGCGCGCGGTCTGCTGGGTGTTCGGGCCGGCCTTGCCCAAGGCCATCCGCGCCCGCTGGCAGGCGGGCCTGCGCCAGCTGGCACGGGCCGCCACCGATGTGCGCGACTGGGACGTGTTTATCAGCGAGACCCTGCAACCGGCGCTACAAGCGCAACCGGACGATCCKGTGCTGGCCGCGCTGTGCGACACCGCCTCGATGCGCCGGCACTATGCGCGCGCGACCATGGTGGCGCAGCTGGCCGAATACCAGCACTGGCCGCTGCCCGTGCTGCATCGCGATCTCACCCACCTGACGCGAGGCGGCACGCGCGGCGGGGGCGCCAGGGCGGGGGCGCGCCTGGACGCGTTCGCGCGCCGCCGCGTACGCCGMGMGCGCATGCKGGTGAAGGTGCTGGCGCGCGCCGCGCGGAGCGAGGATCTCGAGCGCGTGCACCGCTATCGCATCGGCAGCAAGCGGCTGCGCTATGCCATCGAGGCGCTGGCGCCGGTGCTGTCCGGGCGCTATGCCACGCGACTGCGCCACAAGCTGGTCAAGCGGCAGAGCCGGCTCGGCAAGCTGCTCGACGGCGCCGTGGCGCGCCKCCTKATGACCGAGTGCCTGAACATGCCGGGACCGGGCGCGCCGGATGCGCCCCCGCCGCCACCCGCGCCGGACCGATCTGCGACAATATCGCCATGACTGCCTCCCAGCCTCGCTCCAGCGCCGCCGGCGCCACCCCCATCGCCGCCATCGCTACMGCGCCCGGGCKCGGCGGCATCGGCGTGGTGCGCGTGTCCGGCCCCGATGTCAGCGCCATCGCGCATGCCGTGTGCGGCCAGGCGCTCAAGCCCCGCCACGCCACCTACCTGCCGTTTCTCGATGCGCACGGCAAGGCCATCGACCACGGCCTCGCGCTGTACTTCCCCGCGCCGCATTCGTACACCGGCGAGGAAGTGCTGGAACTGCAGGGCCACGGCGGCCCGGTGGTGATGCAGATGCTGCTGGCGCGCTGCCTGCACGCGGGCCGCGAGATCGGCCTGCGCCTGGCCGAGCCCGGCGAGTTCACGCGCCGCGCATTTCTCAACGACAAGCTCGACCTGGCCCAGGCCGAAGCCGTGGCCGACCTGATCGAAGCCAGCACCGAAGCGGCCGCGCGCTCGGCGGCGCGCTCCATGGAAGGCGTGTTCTCGCAGGCCATCCATGCGCTGGTGGAGCAGGTGATCCACCTGCGCATGCTGGTCGAAGCCACGCTCGACTTCCCMGAGGAAGAGATCGATTTCCTCGAAGCCTCCAACGCGCGCGGCCAGCTCGCCGCCATCCGCGATGCGCTGTGCGGCGTGCTGGCGCAGGCCCGGCAAGGCTCGCTGCTGCGCGAGGGCCTGTCGGTGGTGCTGGCGGGGCAGCCCAATGTGGGCAAGTCGTCGCTGCTCAACGCGCTGGCCGGCGCGGAACTGGCCATCGTCACGCCGATCCCCGGCACCACGCGCGACCGCGTGCGCGAGACCATCCAGATCGAGGGCATTCCGCTGCATATCGTCGACACCGCCKGGCTGCGCGAAGACGCCAGCGACGAAGTCGAGCGCATCGGCATCGAGCGCACCTGGGAAGCCGTGCGCCGCGCCGACCTCGTGCTGCACCTGGTGGACGCCGCCGACTATGTCGAGCACGGCCTGTCCGAGATCGACGACGCCATCGACGACCGCCTCTCCGGCCACCTGCCGCCCGGCTCGCCGATCCTGCGCGTGGTCAACAAGATCGACCTCGCCCCCGCGGTGGGCGAGCAGCATTTCGGCGCCAACCGCCCGCACGTGGTGGCCGCCAACGGCCCCAACCCGGCCGAAGTGTGGATCTCCGCGCGCACCGGCGCCGGCATCGAGCTGCTGCGCCGCCAGCTGCTGCGCCTGGTGGGCTGGCAGTCCGGCAACGAAGGCACCTTCCTTGCGCGCGAACGGCATCTCACCGCGCTGCGCAACGCGCAGTCCCACCTCKACCTGGCCGCCGAACGCGCCGACCAGCAGGCGCAGGCGCTCGACCTGTTCGCCGAGGAACTGCGCCTGGCGCAGGACCACCTCAACAGCATCACCGGCGAGTTCACCAGCGACGATCTGCTGGGCACGATCTTCACGCGGTTCTGCATCGGCAAGTAGGCCGCGCGCGGGCGGCGCGGCCCCCGCATCCTCCTATACTGGAACAGCCTCCGCGCGCAGCGTTACGCGCCGGTGCTGGTGTACGCGCGGATTCACATCGGCCCGGACCCAGGCAAGGAGAACGTCATGATGAATGCGCAAGGACAACTCGTCGGCACGCTGAACCACCTGATCGAGGTCGGCAAGGACGGCGAAATGAGCTGCATGACCGGCGCCCGCGAAGTGCATAACCCCGAGATACGCGCCATCCTGACCGGCACCGCGGAAACCTGCCGCGCCTCGGTGATGGAACTGCAGGCGCTGGTGACTTCGATGGGTGCGGAGCCGCGCGACCGCGGCAGCATGGGTGGCACGCTGCACCGCGGCTGGATGGAAGTGATGCACGTGATCGCGCCGCACAACGACGATGCCGTGCTGCAACTGTGCGAACGCRACGAGGAAGCCGCCAGGCGTGAATATCAGTCGGCCCTGACCCAGGACATGCCGGCCGACGTGCGCGCGGTGGTACAGCGCCAGTACGAAGGCATGCAGTGGCACCACGACCGCATCCACGCGATGCGCGGCATGCAGGTGCACTGACCGGCGGCTGGACACGATTGCATGGCGGGCATCGGTGACGATKGCCGCCATGGTTCACCACACGAACGGCACCAGCCGGTACCGGACCCGGGCCGCGTAAGCCGCGTAGCCGTCCAGGCCGCGCAGCAGCTCGCGGTCTTCCATTGCCGTGCGAAAGACGATGCCGCCGGCGAGCAGCAGCGCGCCCGCCACGCCCCACCACGAACCCAGCAGCAGGGCATTGGCCGGCAGGAAAACCAGCACGGCCGCGTAGAGCGGATGGCGCACCACGGCATAGGGACCGCTCKAGACCACGCGATGCCCGCGCTCGTGCTGGATCCGCACTACCGGCGCGAGGAAGGTGTTCTCGCGGAACACGCGGTCGATGGCGACCAGCGAGAGCGCCAGCAGCACGGCGCCCAGGCCATGCAGCCACAACGGCATGGCCGACCAGCGAAAGCGCGCCGCGTCCAGCCCCATCAGCACCAGCCAGCCGCACCACGCCACGATCAGCACCAGCATGAAGATGCGGTCCCACAGCGGCTGCCCGCGCTGCAGCGGCGGCTTCATGCGCTCGGCCAGCAGCGCCGGGTCATGGCGGGCCAGCCGCCATGTCACCCAGATGCCCCCGCCGAAGAACAGCGCCAGGTACGCCCACGCGGCAGGCCACGCCAGCGTGCCCGCCGCGCCGAACAGCAGCGCGGCKAACACCAGCGCCTCGGCCACGAATGCAAATCCGACCTTGAATCCCATGGTGGATGCTCCCGGGCCGCGCGGCAGATCGCGCCGCCCGTATCCGCCACGTTAGCACCGAACGCGCGGTGATGTTGCCGGCCGCCGCGGGCAATCGCCGCCGTTCAGGCGGGCTGGAGGAACACGCGAACACCATTGCGGCACGCCTGGCCGTAAGTCCTCGCACATCATCGCACTTCGTCGCACGTCGTCGCACATATCCGCGCAGTCACATGGACGCGGCCGGCACCCTTGGTATGCCGGCGCACAGAAGCGCATCGGAGCGGCGCGCTAGATTCAGGACGCAGGCGGGCACGGAGCGGCGATGAACAAAGACGGTAACCACGTTTGCACCCTCGACGGCGTGCGCGGCCTGGCGGTGCTGCTTGTCATGCTGTATCACTTCGCGCATGTCGGTGTGGTGTCCGACCTCGCGGTGGACCGGATCTTCTACCGCTTGTCGATGACGGGCTGGATCGGCGTGGACATCTTCTTCGCGCTGTCKGGTTTCCTGATCACCGGCATCCTGCTGCGCAGCAAGGGCTCGCCCGGCTACCTGCGCTMTTTCTACGGGCGCCGGGTACTGCGCATCTTTCCGCTGTACTACGCCTACCTGGCACTGCTGTTCCTGGTGCTGTTCCCGCTGATCTCGCACCGCATGGGCGACGCCGAGCAGGCCAAGCTCGAAGCGGTGCGGGCGAGCTGGCCGTGGTTCGTGCTGTACCTGTCCAATCTCAAGCAGGCGCTGGCGGGCACCTTCTTCGGCGCGGGGGCGGGGCATCTGTGGTCGCTTGCCATCGAGGAGCAGTTCTACGCGGCGTGGCCGCTGGTGGTGCTGTTGCTGCCACTGGCCGCCATGCGCCGGCTCTGCCTCGTGCTGCTGGCGGTCGCGCTCGCGTTGCGCATCAGCATGGCGGCGCAGGGCGTCAGCGCGGACACCATCTGGGTATTCACGCCGGCCCGGCTCGATGGCCTGGTGGCCGGCGCCTTGCTGGCCATGGCGGTGCGGCGCGGGCTGGTGTTCAAGCCCTGGCTGGTGAAGGCGGCGCCGCTCGCGCTGGTGGCGCTGGTATGCGCGCTGGCGGCAACGGGTGCGCGCGTGGAGTCAAGCCCGTGGATCTACACCGTGGGCCTTTCCGTGGTGGCGCTGGTGGCGGCGGGCCTGGTCTACACGGCCTGCGGCGCGCGCGGGCATCCGGTGTTCAGCCAGCGCTGGCTGGTGTTCCTGGGCAAGTACAGCTACGCGCTCTATGTGTTCCACCCCATCGTGCGCGTGGTGGCGGCCAAAGCCTTCGGCGAGCCGCGCCTGCTGTTCGGCAGCCAGATCCCGTGGCAGCTGGCGTTCTCCGCGGTGTGCGTGGCCGCCTCGGTCGCGGCGGCGCTGCTGAGCTGGMACTTGCTCGAAAAGCACTTCCTCAGGCGCAAGGATGTGCTGTTCCCGGTGCGCATGCCCGCGCCCGCGCCGCCCCCGCCGGCGGAGGTAGTGGCGCGCGATGCATACGGCGGCGCCGAGCCTGCCGCGGGCCGTCCCACGCTCTAGGCCACGCGGACGCCCCCGCCATATCGGCCCCGGCGCCGAGATGAAGCCGAGATGAAGCCGATTGCGAAGCGCGGCAAGGGCTACAATAGGCCGTTTTAGCGAACGAGCCACTGCCATGTCCGATCATCCGCGTTACACCCTCAATCGCTCGCTCGTCATCCTGGTGCCCCAGCAGCCGTTCTTCGACTGGATCATGGCCGTGGACACCGACCCCGTACCCTCCCTCACGCTCGAGAATGTGCGCGAGGACCAGAGTGCCTTCCTGGCGCCGGACGAAATCTCCAGCGCCCCGCAAGCCGTGCAGTGGGTGGAGGAGCGCTGGCGCGCCTTCTTCGAGTTCATGCTGGGGGAGTGGTTCGAGGAATCCGTCTGGCCCCAGAACCTGACGCTCGAGCAGTTCCGCGAGTGGTTCACGGTGCAGCACCACTCCACCGTGTTCGACATGGCGACCGACTTCGGCATCGAGCACGAGGACTGGGAAGCCGAAGAGGAAGACGACGGCGAATCCGGGCTGCGGCGGCTGCACTGAGCCCGGCGCGGCACGGCCCCCGTCACCCCGGACGCGCGCGGTGGCGCACCGCCGGCACCGTCCCGGCAAGCGCCGCGCCTGTGGACAAGTCTGTGGAGAAGATTGAACAACTCTGTGGGCAAAGCTGTGGGTAAGGTTGTGGGCAAGGCTGTGGGAAACCCGCCTTGCAGTGCCGCCGACGCCTCCCCGCCCACCGCACGACTTCGCGCCACCCCCACCTTTATCGCAGGAACCCCCGGATGTTGAACCGTACCCAGAAGATCCTTATCGCCGTMGTCGCCTTGGCCGTGCTCGGCATGCTCTGGCTGACCGGCAACCACGAGCAGCAGATGCTGGAGCCCGCCGCGGAGCAAGCCGCGCCGGCAGTGGCGGCAGCCGATGCCTCGGCCGCCGCCGCCGAGGCGGCCAGCATCGCGCGCGGCGTGCCGCGCAACGGCACGCTGGACCCGATCAGCATCGACCCGCAACGCTCCACCGATATCCTGCCGCAGTACCAGGCCGACAAGATGGTGGATGACTACCAGGAGAACGCCGGCGCGGCGGACGGCCGCTACCGCGGCCAGTATTTCATCGTGGAAGGCGTGGCCAGCGGCGTGCGGCGCGAGAGCGGCGATACCGTATTCCTCGATATCCGCTCCAACAGCCCGACCCTGGTGGTGCGCGCCAAGCTGCTGCCGCAGCAGATCTGCGGGCCGGCCGGGCGCGTGTGCGGAGTGGAAGCGCGCGCCACCATGGTCCGGCGCGGCCAGAAGGTGGCGGTGGAATGCACCGGCGCGGGCCAGGTAGAGGGCTCGCCGATTCTGGATGACTGCCTGGTGCGCGGCGGCGCGAACTAGTCGCCCACCGCGTTTGTCCCCGATCGCGCCGCCCGGTTCCGGCGCCAATTCTCGTCTCCCAGCATGCAAACCCTGCTTTCCGTCCTCGCCCTGACCATCCTGATCGTGACCGCGGTCGGCGTGGTCTCGCCACCGTTCATCAGCAATGCCTTCCTGAAAGGGCGCCCGGTGGGGCGCCTGCAGATCCTGCTGGTGGGGGTCTTCCTCGCCGCGATCTGCCTGGTGGCGGTCGGCAGCCTGTCGACCCCGCTGGCGGCCAGCTAAGCGGCCAGCCAAGTGACCAGCCAGGCGCCTGGCTCAGTGCCCGGCCAGGCGGCAGCCGGCGCACTTCATGGCGCGCCAACGCGGCGCATGCGGTACTTTTTCCGTTMGCGCCCGGCCGAAAGCGCCGCCCTCAATACTTGTAGGACACATCCMACAGGAGGATCGGCGCGGCGTCGATGATAGAGAGCGGCGGCGCCGTCTATCTTTCCATCACGATACAAACAAATGACAACGAGGCGACAACCGCCACCGCGCTCCGCMGAAGTCCGGCAGTAACGCAGGCCGGGCCKAACATCATGATGGAATACCTTCTCCCGGGCAGTATCACCACGCCGCAAGCCCAGGCACTCGCCAGCATCCTGGCCATCACGCGCCGCGAATGGCAGGTTGCAGAAGGTGGTTCGCCGGGACCGGCCGAGCGGCACAACGATGCACACACCGGCCCGGCCGGACAGCCTCGCGAGGGCCACGCCGGCCGTGCCGCCGGTTGCTCCGCTGCCGCCAGCGCCGATCCCGGCTCCCGACAGCACCGCCGCGAGCAGTTTGCCCGGCGTGCCGCGCGCGCCTTCGAAGCGCAGGTGATGGCACTGCGCTGCCGCCAGGCCTTCGTGCTCTGAGCCGGTGTTCCGAGCCGGTCCCCGCGCGCACGCCGCGCGCCGGCGGACCCGTTTTCCTGCTCTGTTCCTTCGATTGACCGCGCACCGATCGCCTAAAGTTGGCGGGCGCGCGCACCGACTGCACGCGTGCCCACGCCATGCGCCCAGGAACATCATGAAAAAAGCATTGCTAGCCGCCAGCCTAGGCCTGCTGGCCACCGGCTGCGCCACCTACCAGGCGGTCGTGCCGGTCGACCGCGGCGACCGTATCGCCTCCGTGCAGCCCGCCGACGGCACGCTGTTCTGCGTGATCAGCAACCAGGCCAGCGGCAACGCCTACCTGGACGCCATGCGCGATTCGGTGCAGGCGCGCGGCTTCGAGTTCAAGGTGCTCGGGCCCGGCTCGTCGGTGGCAGCGTGTCCCTATACCGCCACCTACAACGCGCAGCGGCAGTCTTACTGGCGCGATTTCATCAGTACGGTGGATATCGTCGTCTATATCAACGGCGAGCGCGCCGGCCAGGCGAAATACGATGCCTTGCGCAGCGCCGGCGGCATCAACCTGAGCAACTTCGTGCCACCCGAGATGAAGATCGAGGAACTGGTCGACCAGTTGCTGCCGGGCATGCGGCCGAAGCCGGCCACCGCCGGCACGCCGGCAACCCCCGCCAAGCCAGCCTGAACACCTCCACCGCCTGACGCGGCTCCTGCAGCTCCTGCGGCAGCCCCCACACTCTGTGCGCGGCGAGCGCTGCCTTCCCGGCCATGCTCAGCCGACCAGCTGGCCCAGCCGCACCACGGTCACGCCGGGGCGAAGCTGGCGCAGCGAGGGCATCACCAGCACGCAGTCGGCGTACGGCGTCACCACCGGTTCGCCGTCGCGCCAGCCGATCACGCTGCCGGCGTCGGGGAAGGTTTCCAGCCCGGTATAGGGGCCGGCRAACCGGAAGTCCATGCTGGAGGCCACCACCGGCTCGGTCACGCGTACCACCCGCTGCGGCTGCAGCGGCTGCAGCGGCTGCAGCCAGCCGGCGGGCACATCGGCGGCGTCGATGATGCCGGCGTCGAGCAGGAAGCGGGCGGTGCTGTCCTTCGCCACGCCCACGGCGGCGGCTTCCCAGTGCTGGCCGCATTCGATCAGCAGGGCGTTCTTCGCGCTGGCGGCGTCGCCGAAGCCTTCGTAGTCGCGCATGCGGCGGCCTTCGGGGTGGCCTTCGTCGACGATCACATTGGCCGGCGCGCCGACCGCGCGCGCCAGTCCGATGCCCTTGTCGAGCGGGCCGGAGACGATCAGCGGCAGGCTCTTCTCGTGCATCGAGTGCAGGTCCAGCAGCAGGTCCACGGTGTCGATCACCGGGCGCATGGCGCGCGCGCGGCGCAGCTCGGACGAGTCGCGGCCGGTGTCGTCKAGCACGGCGGYGGTCCACACGCGGTTGAAGTCCTGGTCCACGTAGCGCGAGGCATCGGGCCTGGCCGCATCGAAGGTGTGGTACGCGTCGACATTGGCGAAGGCCAGCGTCAGGCGGCCGCGGCGCGGGCGCAGGCCCGCATCCAGCAGCGCCTTGACGGTGATGGCGCCGCACACCTCGTTGCCGTGCGTGAGCGCGTTGACCATCACGTGCGGGCCGGGCACGCCGCTGTCGAAGGTGTGCACATAGGGCACGCCTGCGTTGCCGGCGGCGTAGGGGYGGATATCGGGAAACTCGACTTCGACCGGATAGGCGTCGAAGGTGGGGGCTGGGGTGGTCATGTGTGTGGTTGGCAGCTTGCCTGTGATAGCGGGGGGATCGGGAAGCGCGGCGGCCCGTGCGGCCACCGCCGGCAGCAGGCAAATGGTACGCCTGCTGCGCTTCGTTCGCGCGCCGTTGGTCGTGACGTTATTCGTGAATGCCCGCGGTCTGCACGATGGTCTTGTACTTCACGGTCTCGCGCTTGATGAAGGCGCCGAACTGCGCCGGGCCGCCGGGCGCCACTTCCACGCCGGCCTCGGCCAGCTTCTTCTTCACGTCGGGCATGGCCAGCACGGCCTGCATCTCGGTGTTCAGGCGCTCGCTCACCGCGCGCGGCGTGCCCGCCGGCGCCATCAGGCCGAACCACACGCCCATGTCCACGCCCTTGAGCGCGCTGCTTTCGGCCAGCGCGGGCACATTGGGCGCCACCTGGGCGCGGCGCGACTCGGTCACGCCGTACGCCTTGACGCGCCCGGCCTGGATATGCGGCAGGGCGGACGACAGCACCATCACGGCGAGATCGATCTGCCCGCCGAGCAGGTCGGTGGACATGGCCGATGCGCCCTTGTAGGGMACGTGCGTGATGTTGACCTTGCCTTGCTGCTTGATCAGCTCGCCCGCCAGGTTCAGCGGCGTGCCCACGCCGGACGAGGCGTAGGCCAGCTTGCCCGGCTGCGCGCGGGCCAGCGCCATCAGTTCGTCGGCGTTCTTCGCCGGCAGCGCGGACTTGCCCACCAGCACCATCGGCTGCGTGCCGACGAAGGTGATGGGCGCCAGGTCGCGCTCGCCGTCGTAGCGCACGGCGGGGTTGGTCAGGCGCGCGATCGAGACCTCGCTGCCCGAGCCCAGCAGCAGCGTGTAGCCGTCGGCGTCGGCCTTGACCACCTTGGACGCGCCGATGGTGCCGCCGGCGCCGCCCAGGTTTTCGATCACCACGCTCTGGCCCAGGCGCTTGCCCAGTTCCGGCGCGATGGTGCGCGCCACCAGGTCGACGCTGCCGCCGGCGGTGTAGCCCACCACCAGCGAAATCGGCTTGGCGGGCCAGCTTGCGGTGCCGGTGGCGCCGGCAGCCMCGGCGAGCAGGCAGAAGGATGCGGTGGCGGCCGCACGCAGCAGTTTGTTCATGGCTCTCTCTTCCCTTTTGTGGATTCGCGCAATCGCGGACATCTGTGGATATGCGGCGATCTTAGAGAGCGTGCGGGCGCAGCAACGTGCGGCTTTGGCAATGCGGCTTGCCGTTTCGGCAAGGCGCGGGCAAGCGCTAGGCGGCAGCCACGGCAGCGCGCCAGAACGACTCCGCCAGCGGCCGCATGGCGGCGCGCGTGCGGTAGAGCAGGATCTGCATCGCCAGGTCGGCCTCGCCGCCGGGCTCTAGCCCGGCACGCACCAGGCGCCCGGCGTGGAGATCGTCGGCAATCAGCCGCGCCGGCAGCCAGGCCAGCCCCATGCGCTGGCGCACCATCTCGTGCACCGATTCGGCGAAGTCACTCACGGCGATCACCTCGAGCCGGCCGGCCAGCCGGCGCCGCGCGATCTCGCCGTTGACCATGCGCCCGAGCGTGAGCGTCTCGGCGTACGCGATCATCGGCACCGGCGCGCGCTGGCCGCGCGCGAGCAGCCTGAATTGCGGCCCGCCGCCGTCCGCCGCGGCGCTCACGCAGACCAGCCGCTCCTCGCCCGCCAGGTGGCACAGGTAGCGTGTGTCGTCCAGCGTCACGGGTTGCGCGGGCGAGTTGTAGCAGAGCAGGAAATCGGCGTCGCCTTCGGTGAACATGGCCAGCGCGTCATGCGTGGAGAAGGTGGACAGGCGCGTGCGGAAACCCGCCGCCACCGGGTCGTTGCGCAGCGCCTGGCGCAGGCCGGCGAGCCAGGCCGGCACCATCGAACGCGCCAGCGTCTTGCCGGTGGCGATCACCACCGTGCTGGCATCGGCGCGATGCGCCGCCCGCAGCGACAGGCGCGCCTCGTCCAGCGTGCGCAGCGCGCTTTGCGCGGCTTCGAGGAACTGGCGTCCTTCGTCGGTCAGCCGCACCGGGAAGACGCTGCGGTCGATCAGCGGCGCGCCGGCCCATACCTCGAGCGCCTGCATGCGGCGCCCGAACGCGGGCGGCGTGACATTGCGCAGCTCGGCCGCGCGCGCGAGGCTGCCGGCCTGGGCCAGGCACACGAAATCCTCGAGCCAGCGGATATGCATGGGCGTTGCGCGCGAGGCGCGGTGGGGCGCGGCGAACCGCGGCAGAGTTGCAGGGGGCGGCGCCGCGCGGGCCATGCGGGGCAGCGGCGCCGCGGACATTGTAKCGGCATGGGCGCGGTGCGCGGCCGCGGCATGCGCGACCAGCCTCAGCGCGGCGCGGCGCGGCGCGGCGCGKAATTAGAACCAACGCTCCAATTTCGCGCTTGTGAAACGCKCGCGGCACTCGATAGGCTCCGTACAACCGTTTMAAGCATCCGTTTGCCGGCAGGGCGCCGGGCGGGCACAGCCTTGAATTTCGCAGGGGTCATACGCATGACGATAAGAGAGACGCCCCCCATGGAGACAGGAAAAAGGACCGCAGGAGACACCAAGGCCCGCATTCTCGATGCCACCGAGCGCCTGTTCATCGAGGTCGGCTATGAAGCCACGTCGCTGCGGCAAGTGACATCGCGCGCGATCGTCAACCTGGCTGCCGTCAACTACCACTTCCGCAGCAAGGAAATCATGATGCAGGCGGTGCTGGGGCGCCGGCTGGATCCGCTCAACACACGGCGCCTTGCCGTGCTGGATGCCTGCGAGGCGCGCTGGCCGGGCAAGCAGATCCGCTGCGAGCACGTCATGGGCGCGCTGTTCGTGCCCGCGCTGCAGATGGCGCGCGAGCCCGAGACCGGCGGGCCATCCTTCATGCGGCTGCTGGGGCGCGTGTATTCCGACACCTCGCCGTTCATCCAGTCCTACTTGCGCGGCCACTACGCGCCGGTGTTCGGCCGCTTCTCCGACGCGTTCGCCCGCGCGCTGCCGGAAATCCCGCCGCAGGAACTGGGCTGGCGCCTGAACTTCGCGCTCAAGGCGCTGGCCGGCGTGCTGGCCGGCGACGAGCTGGGCAAGCTGCTGCCGGCCTTCACGCAGGGCAGGGACATGAGCGACGCGCACGTGCTGGCCCAGCTGAGCGCGATGGTGATCGCCGCGCTCAAGACGCCGGTGCCCGCCAGCCAGCAACTGTGCGCGCTGCAGGACGTGTTCCKGATCGGCGAGACCCAGCATGCCGAAGCGCGCGCCGAGCAGGACACGCTGAATGCACTGATGGCAGAACAGGCGCAACGCGCCGAGACGCAAGCGGCGGCCGCGCGCAAGACGMGCCGCGCRGCACGCAACGAGGGCACCACGCGCGCCGCCGTCGCCAGCATGGCGGTGCGCGAGGCGCGCGAGCATCCCCCCATCGTCTTCCCGAGCAATCCGCTCGACGACTGGATGCGTACCCGCTCCAGGACCTAGCGCGGCTCCCGCACAGGCGCGTGCCAGCCAACCGCCGGCGTGCGCCTGGACTACGCGGCCTGCCTGACGCCTTTCGCCATCTCGGTGGTGGCATGCCAGCCCAGCGCAACGTAGAGCGAGCGGCCCATCTCGGTGGCGTGCAGGATGGCGTACTGGACATCGCGCCGTGCGAATTCGTCCTCCGCCAGCTGCATCAGCCTGCGTCCCAGGCCCTGCTTGCGGTGTGACTTCTCCACGTACACATTGAGCACGTAGCCGCGCTTGTCCTGGGTGGGGTGGGCAGGGTGGGGCGGCCAGTCGATGGCCATCAGGCCGATGCCCGCCACCGCCTGCCCGTGATCCATCAGCACGAAGCCGAAGTAGCTGCCATCGCCCAGGCGCGGCGCCAGCCACGGGCGGAAGCGCCCGGTCATGGTGCGCAGCACGTCGTCGCTGCGGCCGGCCTCGCGGAACATCTCCTCCCGGTGCCGGCAAACGAGATCGATATCGTCGGGACCAAGTTCGCGCACTTCCATGGCTGGCTTCCTTGCGGCTGGCTGGAGATCTGGGAATCGCCATCCTAACGCAGGCAGGACGATTCGCAAACGTCGTTCCGCACGCCGGGCCKGTGCGCGCAGGCACAAAAAAAGCGAAGCGCCGGAGCGCTTCGCTTCAGGCCTTCCCCGGCATGCCGGGGAAGGCAGGACAAAAAGACTGCTGTCTTACTGCGTGTTCACCACCGGCTTGACGCTGTCGGCCGAGGCCACCGCACCGGACTCGATCAGTCCGCCGCCGAGCGCGCGGTACAGGTCGATGGCGTTGTTCAGGCGCAGCTGCCGCGCCTGGATCAGCGCCTGGTCGGCGTTGAACAGCTCGCGCTGCGCGTCGAGCTGGTCGAGCTGGCTCGATATGCCGCTGCGAAAACGCACGGTGGACAGCTCGAAGCGCGCCAGTTCGGCATTGCGCACCTGCTCCTGGCTCTGCACCTGATCTTCCAGCGTGCCGCGCGCCACCAGCGCGTCCGCCACTTCCGCGAAGGCCGTCTGGATGGTCTTCTCGTAGTTGGCGATCTGGATGTTCTTGCGCACGTTGGCCAGATCCAGGTTGGACAGGTTGCGGCCGTAGTCGAAGATCGGCAGCACCAGCTGCGGCGCGAACGACCACACGCCGGTGCCGGCATCGAACAGGCCCGAGAACGACGGGCTGATCGAGCCGGCGTTGGCGGTGAGCGTGATGCGCGGGAAGAAGGCCGCGCGCGCCGCGCCGATATTGGCATTGGCCGACAGCAACTGCTGCTMGGCCTGGCGGATGTCGGGGCGCTGCTCGAGCAGGTCCGACGGCAGCCCGGCCGGGATGTCGCTGATGATGCGCTCGTCCGACAGGTGCATGGCCTGCGGCAGGTTCTCGATGCTGCCCAGCGGCTTGCCCACCAGCACTTCGAGCGCGTTCTGGGCCTGCGCGCGCTGGCGCGCGAGCTGCGCGGCGGAGACGCGCGCCTGCGCCACCAGCGACTCGTTGTCGCGCAGGTCCAGCGCCGACGTGGCGCCGGCGTTGAAGCGCTGGCGCGACAGGCTCAGCGTGTACTCGCGCGTCTTCAGCGTGTTCTGCGCCAGCTCGTACTGCTCGGCGAAGGAACGCTCGGACAGGTAGGCCTTGGCCACTTCCGAGACCAGCGAGATCTGCGCCGAGCGGCGCGCTTCCTCGGTGGAGAAGTACTGCGACAGCGCGGCGTTCGACAGGCTGCGCACGCGGCCGAAGAAATCCAGCTCGTACGACGTGATGCCGGCGCCAACCTGGTAGAACTCCGAGACCGCGGTGGCGGCCTGGCCGCCGAACTGCGCGCCCGAGAGGCGCTGGCGCGTGTAGCCGCCGGTGGCGTTGACCGTGGGCAGCAGGTCCGCGCGCTGCACCTGGTACTGCGCGCGCGCTTCMTCGATGCGCAGCGCGGCGGTGCGCAGGTCGCGGTTGTTCTCGAGCGAGGCGGCGATCAGCACCTGCAGGCGCGGGTCGTGGAAGAACTCGCGCCAGCCGATCGCGCTGGCCGGGCGGGTCTCGCCGCTCTTCACCTCGGCCGCGGCGTAGCCTTCCGGCGCGCCCGGATACTGCGTGGCCACCGGCGGGGCGGGACGCTCATAGGTCGGCGCCAGCGTGCAGCCCGAGAGGACGCCCGCCACCAGCAACAGCGTGGTCAGTGTCTTTGTCATGTCAAAGTTCCTGTTTGGGTTCGAGCCACTTCTGCTCTTGCTCTTGCTCGTGGTCGGCCTCGGGCTTGCGGCCCTTGAAGCGGCTGCGGATCACCACGAAGAACACCGGSACCAGGAAGATCGCCAGCACCGTGGCSGTGACCATGCCGCCGATCACGCCGGTRCCGATGGCGCGCTGGCCACCSGASCCCGCGCCRCTGGCGATCGCCAGCGGCAGCACGCCCAGGATAAAGGCCATCGACGTCATCAGGATCGGGCGGAAGCGCAGGTGCACCGCCTCGAGCGTCGCGTCGATCACGCTGCGGCCCTKCGCCTGCAGGTCCTTGGCGAATTCCACGATCAGGATGGCGTTCTTCGCGGACAAGCCGATCGTGGCGATCAGGCCGACCTTGAAGTACACGTCGTTGGGCATGCCGCGCAGCGTCACGCCGAGCAGCGCGCCGAGCACGCCCAGCGGCACCACCAGCAGCACCGACACCGGGATCGACCAGCTCTCGTAGAGCGCGGCCAGGCACAGGAACACGATGATCAGCGACAGCGTGTACAGCATCGGCTCCTGCGAGCCGGCCAGGCGTTCTTCATAGGACTGGCCAGACCACTCGAAGCCGAAGCCCGGCGGCAGCTTGGCGAAGTTCGCTTCCATGATCTTCATGGCCTCGCCGGTACTGCGGCCGGGCGCGGCCTGGCCGGCGATCTTCACCGCCGGCAGCCCGTTGTAGCGCTCCAGGCGCGGCGAGCCCATGATCCACTTCGACGTGGCGAACGCGGCGAACGCGACCATCTCGCCGCTCGCGTTCCTMACGCGCAGCTTGGTCAGGTCGTCGGGCAGCTTGCGGTCGCCGCCTTCGGCCTGCGCGATCACCTTGCGCACGCGGCCTTCGTAGATGAAGTCGTTCACGTAGGACGAGCCGAACGCGATGCCCAGCGTCTGGTTGATGCTGGCCACCGAGACGCCGAGCGCGCGCGCCTTCTCGCGGTCGATGTCGATCTGCAGCTGCGCCGCGTCCTCCTGGCCTTCAGGACGCACGCCGGCCAGCTCGGGGCTCTTGGCCGCCATGCCCAGCATCATGTTGCGCGCTTCCATCAGCTTGGCGTGGCCCTGGCCGGAGCGGTCCTGCAGGCGGAAGTCGAAGCCCGAGGAGTTGCCCAGCTCGGAAATAGCCGGCGGGTTGAGCGGGAAGATGATGGCGTCCTTGATGAAGGACAGCGCGCCGAACGCGCGGCCCACCAGTGCCTGCGCGGTCTCGTTGGCGCCGGTGCGCTCCTTCCAGTCCTTGAGCTTCACGAACGCGATGCCGCCGTTCTGGCCACGGCCGAAGAACGAGAAGCCGGCCACCGTGATCATCTGGTCCACCACCTTCTTTTCCTTCTCCAGGTAGTAGTCCTCKATCTGCTTGAGCACGCCCAGGGTACGCTCCTGGGTGGCGCCGTTGGGCAGCTGCACCACGGTGATCATGTAGCCCTGGTCTTCCTCGGGGAGGAAGGAGGAGGGCAGGCGCTTGTACAGCACCACCACGCCGACCAGGATGACGGCGTAGATGATCAGGTAGCGGCCGGCGCGGCCCAGGATGCGGCCCACCATGCTCTGGTAGCCGGTGGCCGCGCGCGCGAACGTGCGGTTGAACCAGCCGAAGAAGCCGCGCTTCTCGTGGTGGTGCCCGGCCTCGACCGGCTTGAGCAATGTGGCGCACAGTGCCGGCGTCAGCGTCAGCGCGAGCAGCGCCGAGAACGCCATCGACGAGATCAGCGAGAGCGAGAACTGGCGGTAGATGTTACCCACCGAGCCGGCGAAGAACGCCATCGGGATGAACACCGCGGTCAGCACCAGCGTGATGCCGACGATGGCGCCGGTGATCTGGCCCATCGCCTTGCGCGTGGCCTGGCGGGGCGAGAGACCTTCCTCGCTCATGATCCGCTCGACGTTTTCCACCACCACGATCGCATCGTCCACCAGGATACCGATCGCCAGCACCATGCCGAACATCGTCAGCACGTTGATGGAGAAGCCGAACGCCAGCAGCATGCCGAAGGTGCCCATCAGGGCCACCGGCACCACCAGCGTGGKGATCAGCGTGGCGCGGAAATTTTGCAGGAACAGGTACATCACCAGGAACACGAGCACCACKGCTTCGAGCAGGGTCTTGATCACTTCCTCGATCGAGATCTTCACGAAGGCCGACGTGTCGTAAGGCACGCTGTACTCGTAGTCGCCCGGGAAGAACTTCGAGAGCTCTTCCATCTTCGCGCGCACGGCGGTGGCCGTGGCCAGCGCGTTGCCGGTCGGCGCGAGCTTGATGGCGATGGCCGCCGACGGCTTGCCGTTGGTGCGTGCCAGCGTGGAGTAGTCGGCGCCGCCGAGCTCGACGCGGCCGACGTCCTTGATGCGCACCGAGGAGCCGTCCGGGTTCACGCGCAGCAGGATGTTGGCAAACTGCTCCGGCGTGGTGAGGCGGCTTTCGGTGGTGACGGTGGCGTTGAGCTCGGTGCCCTTGGGCGACGGCGTGCCGCCCAGTTCGCCCACGGCGACCTGCACGTTCTGCTCGGCGATGGCGGCGGTGACATCCTGCGGCGTCAGGTTGAAACCCGTCAGCTTGGACGGGTCCACCCAGATGCGCATGGCGTACTCGGTGCCGAACAGGTCGGCCTGGCCCACGCCCGGCACGCGGCGGATCGAGTCGATCACGCTGGCCGAGACATAGTTGCCGAGCTGGATGGCGTCAGCCTGGCCAGACTTGGACGAGACCGTCAGGAACATCATGTAGTTGTTCCCGGCCTTGTCCACGCGCACGCCCTGCTGGCGCACTTCCGCCGGCAGGCGCGCTTCCACRCGCTTGAGGCGGTTCTGCACCTCGACCGAGTTCAGGTCGATGTTGGAGCCCGGCTCGAAGGCGATGGTGATCGACGCCAGGCCGGTGGCTTCGCTGGTGGACTGGTAGTACAGCAGGCCAGGCGCGCCGTTGAGTTCCTGCTCGATCACCGAGGTKACCGAATCCTCCAGCGTCTTGGCCGAGGCGCCCGGGTACGTCGCCGTGACCGAGATCGTCGGCGGTGCGATGTTGGGGTACTGGGCGATCGGCAACTGCTGGATCGACAACACCCCGGCCAGCACGATGATCAGCGCGAGAACCCACGCGAAGACCGGCCGGTCAATGAAAAACTTGGCCATAAAACTGGCTCCCTTGGTATTGCGCTGTGATTAGCCTTGCTTGGCGTCGGCCTTCTTGTCGGCCTTTTCCGTGGCGACCGCGGCCGGTGCCGAGGCGCCGCCGGCGGCCTGCTGCGCGGCGGGCTCGGAGGCGGCGGTGACCGGCGCGGCGAACGGCACCGCCCTGGCGGGCGCGCMGACCTTGACCTTCTGCAAGCCCTCGACGATCACCTTCTCGCCGCCCTTGAGCCCTTCGGTGACGATCCAGTTGTCGCCGATGGCCTGGGGCGCCTTGACCGGCAGCGAAGCCACCTTGCCGTCGCCGCCCACCACCAGCACCGACGCGCCCTGCGCCGTGCGGATCAGCGCGCGCTGCGGCACGGTCAGCGCGTTCTCGTCGACGCCCTGCTCGATCTTCACGCGCACGAAGGTGCCCGACAGCAGCTCGCGACGGGCGTTGGGGAACTGCGCGCGCAGCGTGATGGCGCCGGTGGTCGGGTCKACCGTCATGTCGGAGAACAGCAGCTTGCCGGTCTCGCCGTACTCGCGGCCGTCCTCGATGAACAGGTGCACGCGCGCGCCGCCGTCGACGCCCTTGACCTTGCCGCTCTCGATGGCGCGCTGCAGCTTCATCACTTCGCTGGCGGGCTGGGTGAAGGTGACCCAGATCGGGTCGACCTGCTCGACCATGGTCAGCTTGGTGGCTTCGCCGMTGCCGACCAGCGCACCCTCGGTCACCAGCGCGCGGCCCACGCGGCCACTGATGGGCGCGGTCACGGCGGTGTAGCCGAGGTTGATCTGGGCGGTGGTGACCGCGGCCTTGGCCGCGGCGATGTCGGCGCTGGCCTGGCCGGCGGCGGCCACGGCTTCGTCGTATTCCTGCTTGCTGACCGCGTTCACGGCCACCAGCGGCTTGTAGCGCTCGGCCTTCTGGCGCGCCGCCACGGCATTGGCCTCGGCGCGCGCAAGGCTGGCCTTGGCAGACTCGGCCTGCGCCTGGTAAGGCGCCGGGTCGATCTTGAACAGCAGCTGGCCGGCCTTGACCTCGCCGCCCTCGCGATAGTTGCGCGACAGCACGATGCCGGCGACGCGCGCCCGCACTTCGGCGGTGCGCACGCCTTCGAGGCGGCCCGGCAGTTCATTGATGACCGACACCGTGGTCGGCGTCACGGTGACCACACCCACCTCGGGCGGCGGCATGGCGCCGGCTTGCGGCTTCTTGTCGCCGCAGGCGGTGAGCGCAAGCGCCGACAGTACGGCAGCGGCAACGCAGGTGATACGTTGGGACTTACTCATCGATAACCCCATGATGGCAATTTGAAATCGGCCGCATGCGCTCCCGGTGTCGTGTCCGGATACGGCGCGGCCTGCCAGCCGGCAACGCCGGCGGCAGGCAAAAAAGAAGGACGTTAGCCACTTCGGGCTGCCCTGGCAGGGCCAAAGCGACGAATGGCGAAAAGCCGGTAACGACATGCCGACCGGGCACCGCGAACAAGCCGGCGAACAGCCGCCGGAGACGAAGGAGATCGCGGCGCCACTCCGGACCGTTTGGCTGGCCGAAAGTCAGGCGAACGCGTATTATATATACATCCGCGCATGTATGTAAGTGCCTGTTGCAATGCGTCGATACTTGCCCCATATATCGGCGGCCCGGCGATGGCCTGGCGCGCTCGTGGAGCGCACCCTCGTGCGCGGCGGCCCCACCGCCGGCACCCCGGGAGACAACCAGACCGGCCCGCGTGGCCGGCAGCTGAGAACATCATGGTCAGACGCACCAAGGAAGAGGCGCTTGAGACGCGCYACCGCATTCTCGACGCGGCCGAGGCCGTGTTCCACGCCCGCGGCGTGGCCCGCCCGTCACTCGCCGACATTGCGGAGGCCGCCGGCGTGACGCGCGGCGCCATCTACTGGCACTTCAAGAACAAGAGCGATGTGTTTGCCGCCATGTCGGATCGCGTGCACTTGCCGCTCGAGGCGCTGTGCGAGCCCGAGCGCATCGCCAGCCAGGAAGATCCGCTGGGCAGCATCCGCGACATCTGCGCCTTCGCGCTGCGCCAGACCGTGGAGAACCCCCAGTGGCGGCGCGTGTTCGAGATCGTCTTCCACAAGTGCGAGATGGTCGAAGAGAACGGCGCCATCTTCCAGCGCCAGCGCCAGTCGCACCACGAAGGCACGGTCAAGATGCGCGAGCACCTGCGCCTGGCGGTGGAGCGCGGCCAGCTGCCGGCGGACCTCGACCTCGATCTCGCCGTCAACGTCTTCCATGCCTCCATCGGCGGCATGCTGTCGCACTGGCTGTTCGCGCCGGAGGACTTCGATCTCGAGACCAACGCCGCGCGCGTGGCGGACGCCTTCATCGACACGCTCAGGCTGTCGCCCGCCTTGCGCCAGGGCTACGTGGCGCGCCCGGTGGCCGCGCTGAACGAGGAAATCGATTCGATGTGCCAGGAGGCCCAGGCCAAGGAAGCCGGGCAGGCCGCGCAGAAGGCGGCACAGAAGGCCGCGCGCGCCACGCAGCCCGGCTGAGGTTMGGTCCGTTCAGCCGCCCGCTCAGCCGCGCGTGGCGTCGCGCCAGCGCGCGAAGAAGGCGCGCTTGCGCAGCGTGTCCTGCGCCGCMAGCAGGCCGGGACCCACGCTGATCGGCTTGAGCGCGTAGCCCAGGCGCTCGGCCAGCGCCGCCGCGGTGTGCACGCTGTCGGTATCGGAGCGGATCGTATAGAGCTGCGAGGCGCTCTGCCCCAGCACGGTCTGGCCCGCGCGCGACAGCAGGAAGTCCAGCCACAGCCGCGCCGCATTGGGATGGGCCGCGCGGCGCGCGATAAAGGCCACGCGCGACATCACCAGGGTGTAGTCGCGCGGCGCGATCACATCGATCTCCGCGCCCCGCTCCATCAGCGACAGCGCATACGAGCCCAGCAGGTTGTAGMCCATGACGAACTCGCCAGAGGCGATGCGCTCGATCATGCTGGCCGTCGACGCCGACAGTTGCACGCCGCAGCGGCCCAGCGCCTGCGCCAGGTACCAGAACTCGTCGCCCATGCGCGCGTCCTGCTGCGCCAGCAGGTAGCCCACCCCGGATTTCTCCACGTCATAGGTCACCACGCGCTGGCGCCAGCGCGGCGTGTTGTCCTGCAGCAGCCGCGCCAGGCCGGTGCGGCTGCGCGGCGCCTGCATGCCGGCGAAATGGCGGCGGTTGTAGACGATCACGGCCGGCTCGAAGGTGGTTCCCCAGGCCTCGTCGCGCCACGCCGCCCATGACGGCAGCCCGGCGCGCTCGGGCGAGGCGTAGCGCAGCGCATGGCCGTCGTTGACCAGCTTGATCTGCAGGTCCATCGCCGTGCTCCACAGCACGTCGGCGGTGTCGGCGCCAGGCGGCTGGCCGGCGGCAAGGCGCGCGCTGTCGGCCAGGAAGCGGTCGTTGAGCTCCAGCGTGTTGAGATCGCGGTAGCGCACCTTGATGCCCGGATAGCGCGCCTCGAAGGCGCTCACCAGGGGCTGCGCGACCTCGGTGTCGGTGGAGGCATGCACACTGACCACGCCTTCCTGCAGCGCGCGCGCGATGATCTCCGCGTAGCTCTGCGGATAGCCCGCCGGCAACGCCGGCACGGATTGCGCGCGCAGTGCCMCGCTCCATCCCGTGCCCAGCCCGGCGCCGAGCGCGGCGGCGCCGGCCAGCACGCGGCGGCGTTGCGGGCTCGGCGGC
>NZ_JBFTLQ010000042.1:0-64781 GCF_056396525.1 Cupriavidus sp. 05T41 | reverse complement strand
GCTTTCGCGGCCGGCGCGGAGGCCGGCGCCGCGGCGCCGGGTGCGGGAGCAGGCCTTGCCGGCCTGGCTGGCGCCGTGGCGGTGGCCTGCGGCAGGAAGGCCTGGGCCAGGTCGAGCGTGCCATCGGCATGGCGCGTGGCGTTAGCAGCCAGTCCTTCCACCGTCACGCTGCGCAGGTGCGCCTTGTGGCCCAGCGGCTCGATGCGGGTGATATCGACGGCCAGGCGGCCCGCCTTCAGCAGCGGCGAGCCGTCGTGCTTGCGGATATCGGCCTCGCGCAGCGCCGCCGTGCCCGCCAGGAAGATGTCCTGCTTGTCCTTGTCCTGGATAAAGCCAAGCGTCAGCCGCGTATCCAGCAGGCCGCCCTTGATCTCGGCGTCCTTGAGCCTGGGCGCGAATGCCATGTAGCGCGGCAGCTCCAGGGCATCGAGATTCAGGTTCAGGTGCGTCTCGTGCGAGGCGGCGAACGGCAGCATGGTGCCGTCGAGCGCCAGCGCGGAGCCGTTGATGCGCGCGCTCAGCGTGGGCCGCGTGACGATCTCTACGTCGTGCGGCAGGTTGGACAGGAACGGCAGCGTGATGGTGAGGTCGTCCACGCGCTGCGTCTGCTGGAGCAGCTTGTCATCGAACACCAGGCTGCCACCGGTCAGGGCGATATTGTTGACGGAGAAGCGCGCCGGCTCGGACTTGGGCGGGGCCGGCCTGGCGGCGAAGCGCTCCTGGATGTCCGCGTAATTCATGCGGCCGCTGGCATCGCGCGCGAGGTGCAGCGCGGGCCTGTCGATATGCACGGCGTCCACTACCGGCGCCATGTGCCACAGCGAGGCGATGGCGCCGTCGATTTCCGCTTCGCCCAGCGTGAGCATCGGCGTGGTGCCGTCGGGCTCGTAGATGGTGACGTCGGAAACGGTGACCGCCAGCGAGAACGGCCGGACCTGGGCGCCGCCGAAGGTGACCTTGCGGCCGAGCGCTTCGCTGGCCTTTCCGGCCACGAACGACTTGATCAGCGGTGGCCCGCCGAAATACCCGGCCAGGCCGAACACCGCCAGCGCGGCCACGATGCCGCCGGCTACCCGCACGCCAGCCCGGCGGCGCGGCGTGGCGGTTGCCGCCTGCATGGAGAACTTGATTGCCATGTGATCCTGAAGAATTCGACCCCGAAACACCCTCACCCGAAATCCCGTTATTTCCGGGCTGCCGAAAAGCCGCGCACGCTGCGCACGCGGAATTCGCCTGCCGCCAACGCAAGAAGATGCGCTTTTATTATGCGGCTATCCGGCGAATCGGCCACTTTGTGGCCCTGATTTCACTTTTTACCCACATTATGGCAACGGTTCGGGGCAAAGCAAAGGCATTCAAACTAATCTCAAGGCGATTTCAGGACTGCAAATAATCCATTCAACTGGGCTGGTGCCGGCCGGGCCCGCGCCAATCTGGTATTGTTCCGTCTTTGCGAAGCGTCTTGTCGCAAGCCAGCGGCTTATCCGCCACTTCGTGCCTGCTTCTCCCGCGCTGTAACCCTCCGGCCAGATCCCTCCACGTCAACCGTGTTGTGCGCTTCGCATGCGAACTTTTTCCATGCGAGTCTCCTCATGTCGACCATCAGCAGTACTGCCGGAGCAGACGACGCGCGCAGCATCCCGGCGCGCCCCCTGACCGGACAGGATTACAAGACGCTTGCCCTCGCCGCCCTCGGGGGCGCGCTCGAGTTCTACGACTTCATCATCTTCGTCTTCTTCGCCACCGTCATCGGGCAGCTGTTCTTCCCGCCCTCGGTGCCGGACTGGCTGCGCCAGCTGCAGACCTTCGGCATTTTCGCCGCGGGGTACCTGGCCCGCCCGCTGGGCGGCATCATCATGGCGCACTTCGGCGACCTGCTCGGCCGCAAGAAGATGTTCACGCTTTCCATCCTGCTGATGTCGGTGCCGACGCTGCTGATGGGCCTGCTGCCGACCTACCACGCGATCGGCCTGCTGGCGCCCGTGGCGCTGCTGCTGCTGCGCGTGATGCAGGGCGCGGCCGTGGGCGGCGAAGTGCCCGGCGCCTGGGTCTTCGTCTCCGAGCACGTACCGGCGCGCCGCACCGGCTACGCCTGCGGCACGCTGACCGCCGGGCTGACCGCCGGCATCCTGCTGGGTTCGCTGGTGGCCACCGCCATCAACAGCATCTTCACGCCGGCTGAACTCACCGACTGGGGCTGGCGCGTGCCGTTCCTGCTCGGCGGCGTGTTCGGCATCGGCTCGATGTACCTGCGCCGCTGGCTGCACGAGACGCCGGTGTTCGCCGAACTGCAGAAGCGCAAGGCGCTTGCCGCGGAAATGCCGCTCAAGGCGGTGGTGCGCGACCACCGTGGCGCGGTTGCTGTATCGATGCTGCTGACGTGGATGCTGTCGGCCGGCATCGTGGTGGTGATCCTGATGACCCCGACCTTCCTGCAGAAGATCTACGGCTTCGACGCGCGCACCGCGCTGGTGGCCAACAGCGTGGCCACGCTGTGCCTGACCGTGGGCTGCGTGGTGGCAGGGCTGATGGCAGACAAGATCGGCGCCCGCGTGACGCTGTTCGTCGGCGGACTGCTGCTGGCGGTCAGCTCCTATATCTTCTATAGCGTCCTGCACACGCGCCCCGACCTGCTGATCCCGCTGTATGCCGTGGCCGGCTTCTTCGTCGGCACCATCGGCGCGGTGCCGTTCGTGCTGGTCAAGGCCTTCCCGGCGCAGGTGCGCTTCTCGGGCCTGTCGTTTTCGTACAACCTGTCGTACGCGATCTTCGGCGGCCTGACTCCGATGATCGTCACGCTGATGCTCAAGAACGACCCGCTCGCGCCCGCCTACTACGTGGTGGCGCTGTGCGCACTGGGCATGGTGACGGCGCTGTTCGTCAAGGATCGCTCGCTGGCCTGAACCAGCTGTCCCGCTCCGGAAAGGCAAAAGGGCCGCACTTGGCTGTGCGGCCCTTTTTATTTGCCTTGCGGCCGCCACCTCAGCGGCGATGCTGCCTGAAGAATTTCCACATCAGCGCGCTGGCGTCGGGCCCGACCGGCGAGTGATAGGCAAAGTCGCCGTCACCGCCGCTCCACGCGTGACTGAGACCGGCAATCTCGCACACTTCCACCATCTCGCGGTTCCACACGCCGAAGCTGGCCTCGAGGTAGTCGCCGGCAGGCAGGGCCGCGGAAGGCGGATCGACGCGCGCAACGGCGGCGCCGGTACCCGCCGCATCGGCGGGCGGCACTCCGGCATGGTCCGGGTGCCGCTTCGCGTCGCCGTTCATGCGGTCGTCCACGCGTTCGGTCATGCCGTTGTAGGCCAGGAATTGCCGCGCCAGCAGACGTGCGTTGACCGGATTCACCGCATCGTCGGCCATGCCGTGCAGGATGATGGCGGGCATCCTGGGTCCGCCCGGCATGGCGCCGGCGGCATCCAGCAGCATCGCCGGGTCGACGCTGCTGCCATGCAGCATGGCACGCAGGCCGTCGTGCGGGGTATGCCCGGCGCCGACTACCACCCCGGAGTGCAGGCCCACGGCGGCGATCTTGCCGGGATAGCGCAACGCCACGACCGCCGCCATGCTGGCGCCAGCGGACAAGCCGGCCAGGTAGACCTGGTCGGCGCGCACGTCGGGCCGCGTCACCAGTGCATCGATCAGCACCGACAGCGCCTGCGCCTCGCGGCCGCCTTCCGTGGCGCCCAGGTCGAACCATTGCCAGCAGCGCTGCATCTGGCGCCGCAGCGGCTGCTGCGGATAGGCCACGATGAAGCCCTCGCGCTCGGCCAGCGCGTTCATGCGGGTTCCGGCGGCCAGGTCTTCCGGCGTCTGCCGGCAGCCATGCAGCATCACGACCAGCGGCATGGGGCGGCGTGCCCCGCGCGAAGGCACATAAAGCCAGTACGGCAGGTGCGGCACCAGTTCGCCCGGCAATGGCGCCAGGTCGTGGTGGTGAGCGGTCCATTCGCCGGGCAGAGGCTGCCGCGACGGCAGGCGCAAGGGAGCGGGCGAGCGCGCCCGCAGGCGGGGGGACGCCGGGTTAAGAGTTGCGATACGGTCGAACCATGTCTTGAGTTGGCGCACGGACTGCGGCTGCGCCCGGCTGATGTGCCGGAGTTGCGCATGCCAGTCCGCCGAAAGGCTCTTGGCCATGAAGACTCCTGCTGTCTGCATTGTTGCGATGCAGCATAACACAGCCGCCAGGGCGCGCCCGCCGTCGCTTTCCAGCCACATGTCATGCAAGGCAGACATTGCGCCCCGCTGCGTGCAGCAACGCGCGCATGGGGCGCCGCGCTACCGCATCGAAAAAATTTGATCCGGAGCGCAAAAGAACACAGATACACCCGAGTTAGCGGCAGAAGGGCCGTGGTTATACTGCATTGGTGTCAATTCCGGGGAATTGGAGAACGCATGGCCACGTCCGAAGAAGCTATGTCGAGCTGCTCGCTGTGCTTGACGAAGACCCCGAGCGCGTGACGATCCGCCCACCTGGGAAGGCGCCGGGCCGGGTGCCGGGCGGAATGCCTCGCCGGCCAAGGCTTCACTGCCGCCGCACCAGCGTGGCGGGGCCGTGCGCGCGCCGGCGGCGTAGGACAAAGACCGACAGCTTGCCCGCGCAATCGCGGTTATGGTCAGCCCATGCCTCAGTGCACGCAGAAGACGCCAGCCAGCGCTGGTCCTCTGCGCGCGACGGCGCCCGACCTGGTTTCCGGTATCTATCTGTATGCGGGACTCCCCTTTTGCCGCGCGCATCCGCGCGGCGCCACTTGCCTTCCTGATGATCACCGGACTCGCACCGGCAGTCGCTGCGCAAGCGAACACGCCGGCATCGCTCTCCAAGCTGGCCAGGCTCTTGCTCGGCACAGTCGAGGGCAAAGGCACCGGCATGAGCGGGGTCACGCGGCTGACAGGCGGTGGCGCGGACGCCGAACTCGTCGCGGCATGCCAGGAACTGACGCGTGCCGGACCTTTCACGCTCGACAACGCGACCCGCCTGGAGGGCTGCAGCGTTTCGCCCGGCAAGCGGGTGGTATTCCGCCTGAGCCTGGTAGGGGTCGACGCCTCGCGCGAGGGCACCGTGGCCTTCATGGCCAGTGCGGGGCCGGTGCTGGTAAAGGGCATCTGCCGTAACCCGGACGTGCCGGTGCTCGGCCGCATGGGTGTCACGCTGAACTACCGCTACCAGGGCAAGGGCAACCAGCCGGTAGGGGAAGTCACGATTCCGCCGGAGCGCTGCGACAGCAAATGAGGCACGGCAAGGGAGGCACAGGCAAGGCGCTCAGCGTTTTTCCTGGGCACATTCCTGCCGGTACGCTTCGTTGAGCTTCTTGCGGTCGGCCTGGCGTTCGATCATCTGGTGGGTGCTGCCATCGGCGGAAGTCACCGTGGACTTGCCGGCGGACCATTGCGTGCCCGAGGGCAATCCGTTGATCCGGTCGAGCAAGGCCTGGCAGTGCGTGCGCTGGGCCGGCGTCAGGGTACCGTCGGCGGCCGGGCCGGCATTGTCGGTGGCGGGGTCGAGCATCAGCGGCGGCGGTGGCGCGACCATAGGCGCGGGAACCTCCAGCGCGGCGGCGGTGGCAAGCTGGCTGCCAGGCAGCCAGAGTCCCAGCAGGCCAGCCATGACTATCGAAGCCCGTCTCATTTCTCATCTCCACAGTGGGGGCGCTACGCGCCATCCCTGACGATCCTGGCTCATGGGTCGCCAGCACTCAGCGCCGTCAATCGTGCATGGCGGGAAGATCCGGACTTAGCTTCGTTCCTTGCTGTTGCCGCCACGGTTATTGGGGTTGCGCAGCAGCTCGAGCTTGAGCAGCGCATCGGCAAGCATACTCTTAAGACGGGTGTTTTCCTCCTGCAACTCACGCAGCTTGCGGCTTTCGCCCCGCGCTTCCCCTCCCGCGCCGTGCGCGTACTTGATACGCCAGCCGTAGAAGGACGCATCACTGAAGCCATAGCGCGCGCACAGTTCGCGCACCGGCACGCCGGTCGCCGCTTCCGCAAGGTAGCCGCGGATCTGCTCCTCCGAGAATCGTCTGTTCACTGCCTGCCTCCGCTAGCAAAGGCCGCTCGCGCCCGGCAGGCGCGTGCGTGGCCAGTTCTACCCCTGCCGCAAAGTTACCACCCGCACCGCAAAAGGCAATTCAGTGTGTTCATGACGCGAGTTAAGCAATTTGGAGAACCACGCCGGCGTGACGCCGGCACATCCCTATCGCCCCAGCCCCACCTGACCCGGGCAAACCTTTAAGAATAACACTACGGAAACGGAAGGCAATTAAACATTTTCCACGAGTGAATTCAGTTCTTTTTAGATCCACCCTTCGCGGCTGGACGCGTGAATATCCGATGACAAAATCGATCTCAACTTAATTGACGAATTATTTTCCCGAATTGCGGAGTGAACCGGGAGTGACATCGCCATCGCCACTGAAAGCGCATGAAAAACAACCGGATAATGAAAGCCTTGCGCTATTTTATGCCGCCACCGGCACCCAGGAGACCCGCAGTTATGATTCGCAGAACACATGCATTCTTTATTGTCTCTATGTCCGAACAACATGAATTAGATGATGTATTTTTTATAATCCCAACGAAAGGACCCCTGGCAAGTTTCAAAGTTATGTATTAATCTTGTCTGGCATTAACTAAATTTCGATCGCCGGTTGCCGGGCTCCATGCCCCGTGCAAAACAGGCGACAGGATCCCTTCGCCAAGCCGGGTCGGCTGCAGTTTTTTCAGCGAACGGGTCTTTATACCGGGCCATCATTCTGGAGAAACACTTCTTCATGGATCCCGCATGCGCCGGGACATCTGGAGAGGCAACGTATATGGCCCAGGCTCCGCTTCATCCCGGTACTGGCTCGGGGCCATGACCGGCCACGGCAACATCACGAACAAGAAAAAACTAAAAAAGAAAAACCAAGTTTCAAATCGGGAGAAGCTACCATGCGGCACGTCAGCACCAAGCTTTTGCACGTCTTCGTTCTGCTGATGGAATATCGAGACCTCAGCGCCGTCGCCGCCTGCACGCAAGGCCGGGTTCCGACCATTGCCTACAGCCTCGCGCGGCTGCGCGAGATCACCGGCGACCCCCTCTTCATCCGCCGCAACGGCACGCTGGAACCGACCGCGCACGCCCTGCGGCTGGAACAGACCGCACGGCAGATCCTGTCGAAATGGTCCCACCTGGTGCGCCCCGCCACGCCAGCCGCCGAAGCAGCCAGCCCGCAACGGCGCATCTCGATCGGGTTTTCGCCTTCGATCGGCGATCCGGTCATCACCGAAATCCTCACCGCGCTGTGCGAGCAGTTTCCCGAAGACCGCTTCATGACGCGGCCGGTCTTTGCCGACGCCGCGCTTGCCGCCCAGCTGGACAGCGGCGAACTGGATTGCGCATTCGTGGTGGACAGCCATTTCGTGCCCGACCAGGTGGCATTGCACAGCATCATGGCCACGCCGCGCCGCCTGGTCAGCGTGATCCGGCCCGGCAGCCCCGAGGAAGCGGAAGGCAGGAACGAATGGATCCTGCTGCAGGAAGACACCGAGCCGGGCAGCCCGTTGCACGGTTTCCTGAACCGGCTTGCCCACGATCCGGCTTACCGGGAAACCGTGGTGCCATCCTGGCATACCCAGGTAGCGCTGCTGCTCGCGGCGGGCGGCACCTGTCCGCTGCTGGACTTCAATGTGCCGCTGGTCACCCGCAACCAGAAGACGCGCTTGCTGGCGCCGCCGAGCAGCTTTCCCGAATGGGCCGCCCTGCATTTCTGGGCGCCGGCGCGGGCCAGCACAGGCAACGCCTTGCGCGGCATCCTCGAGATTGGCAGCGCGGTCCTCCACGATCCGGTCGTCGCCATCGACCGCCGCCACCGGGCCCAGGAAAGCCGCACCGCGTACGCGGCCTGACACGCGCGCAAGCCGCCTGGCAAGCCATCCCCGGATGCCCCGGCGGCTGGCGGCCGGCCAGCGTCAAGCCCGGACTTTTCGGCTCCAAATTGAGAATAGTCTCAGGCCATATGCCGAAAGCGACGCTTATTCTGCCTGGGCACCCGCAGCGCGGAAACCGCGCGCCCGCCCAGGAGCGTTGCCATGCCATTGAAAATCCTGATTGCCGATGACCATCCTGCCATCGCGCTGGCGGTCAGGTGCCAATTGCGGGGCCAGACCGGATGGGAGATCTGCGCCGACGTGCGCGGCGCCGCCGAGTTGCTTCAGGCCACCCGTGTATTCCGCCCCGATATCGTGGTCACCGATTACCACATGCCCTGTGCCAACGCGGGTGACGGCATCCGCCTGCTCGCCAGCCTGCGGCGCCATCACCCGGCGCTGGGCGTGGTCGTCCTCACCATGATCACCAACCCGCTCGTGTTGCGCGCAATCCTCAACACCGGCGCCCACGGCCTGTTGCTCAAGGATTCCCAGCTGGACGAACTGGTCACCGCTATCATCCGCGTCGAGCGCGGGCTGCGCTTCATCGGCGAATCCGCCGCGCGCGTGCTGGATCAGTCTGGCGCGCACTACGCGCCGGGCCGCGCCGGCGCCGTCAATCTGTCGGTACGGGAATCCGAGGTCCTGCGCCTCTATCTCAGCGGCAACTCCGTCACCGGCATCGCCGAACAGCTGTGCCGCAGCGTGAAGACCATCAGCCGCCAGAAGAACAGTGCCATGCACAAGCTGGGAGCCAGCAACGAGCGCGAGCTGTTCGACTTCGCCGCGCAGCAGGGCCTGGTGCTGCCGCTGCACGCCGACGCCGACGGGCCCAGCCATACCGAGTGGCTATAATCGCAGCGCCGCGGCATGCCGGCCACGCACGTGCCCGGCATGCGCGCTCCGCCCTTCGATTTTCCTCACGGCCCTCGTCATGTCTGCCCCCTCACCCGCCTTCGCTGGCAAACCATCCCCCGACGCCGGCAGCCTGCGCGTGCCAGCCCTGCTGGTCGCGGCGCCGGCCTCGGGGCAAGGCAAGACCACGGTCACCGCCGCGCTGGCGTGGCTGCACCGCCGCCAGGGCCGCAAGGTCCGCGTCTTCAAGAGTGGCCCCGACTACCTGGACCCGTCGATACTGGCGGCTGCAAGCGGCGCGCCGGTTCACTCGCTCGACCTGTGGATGACCGGCGCCGAGGACGCCGCGGCGCGCCTGGCGCAGGCTGCGCGAGAGGCGGACCTGATACTCGTGGAAGGCGTGATGGGCTTGCACGACGGTACGCCGAGCAGCGCGGATATTGCGCGTCATTTCGGGCTGCCTGTGCTCAGCGTGATCCAGGCCGGCGCGATGGCGCAGACCTTCGGCGCGCTGGCCTTCGGGCTGGCGGGCTATGGCCAGCCGCTGGTTTCCATGCAGGTGCTGGCCAATGGCGTGGCCTCCGCACGGCATGCCGAGATGCTGCGCGAGAGCCTGCCGGCGCATATCGGCTGGGCTGGCGGGCTGGCGCGCGACAAGGATGCCTCGTTGCCGGAACGTCACCTCGGCTTGCATGCCGCCGACGAGCTTCCCGATCTTCCCGCCCGCCTCGACCGGCTGGCCGACGCACTGGCCGGGCAGCCGATCGCCGCCTTGCCGGCGGCCGTCGGGATTGCAGCCGCACCACCGCTGCCACCGCTGCCGCCCTTGCTGGCTGGCAGGACCATCGCCGTGGCCCGCGACGCAGCCTGCCGCTTCCTCTATCCCGCCAATCTCGACACCTTGCAGGGGCTGGGCGCCCGCCTGGTCTTCTTCTCGCCGCTGGCGGATGAAGCCCTGCCTGCCTGCGACGCGCTTTGGCTGCCCGGCGGCTATCCCGAACTGCACGCGGCGCGCCTCGCGGCCAACGGCGGCATGCTGGCCTCGCTGCGCGCCGCCCACGCAAACGGGTTGCCGATGCTGGCCGAGTGCGGCGGCATGATGATGTTGTTCGACACGCTGGTGGACAAGGCCGGGCAAGCGCACAGCCTGGCGGGCCTGCTGCCCGGCACGGTCGCCATGCAAGCGCGGCTGGCCGCGCTGGGGCACCAGTGGCTGGCGCTCCCGGAAGGCACGGTGCGCGGCCATACCTTCCATTACTCCAGCGCGCAGACGCCGCTGGCGCCGTACTGTCATGCGACCGTGCCACGCGATGGCTCGCGTGGCGAGCCGGTGTTCCGGCATGGCGCGCTGACCGCTTCTTATACGCACATCTACTTTCCGTCCAACCCGCAGGCGGTGGCGCGACTGTTCGGCGCCACGGCGGGGTAGCCGTCGTCAGGCCGCGTCGGCCTTGTCCTGGGCGCCGCGCTGCACGGCAAGGGCGATGCCCGACTCGAGTTGCTCGAGGCCTTTGGACAGATTGCGCATGGTGGTCTCGGAAACGTTCTCCAGCACGTCCTGCAGGAAGGACGCGCGCTGCGGCAGCGCCTGCTCCACGATGCTCAGGCCCAATGCCGACAGCGTGACGTTGGTCACGCGGTTGTCGCGTTCGCTAGTGTTGCGCTCCACCCAGCCCAGCTCCTGCAGGGCCTTGAGCTGGCGCGTGAGCGCGCCCGGATCCATGCCCACGCGATCGGCCAGCGGCTTCTGCGCGATCGGACCGGCATGGCCGTGCAAGGCGTAGAGAATGCGCCAGCGCGGCAAGGGGTGCCCGATGCGTTGCTCGAACGCGGCCGCATAGGCCCGGTAAGTCCGCCCGAACTGCTGTAGCACAGCCAGGCTTTGTCGCTCCAGTTCCAATCCACTCTCCCGTCTGGGCCCGCCGCGCGTTGCGTGCGCACGGCGGCTTCACAAACCATCGGACCTGTCCGGCACCCCGGCATGATCCGGGGCGTTCCCCGGACGGCCCAGGGCAAAATCATTCCGCGGCCATGACCTGCTGCTTCACGGCGCGCTCCAGCTTCACGGGCGGCACGCGGCGCGAGCGCCACAGGCCAACCACGGCAATCACCGCCGCCAGCGCCAGCCCGATATGGATCGCGCCGACCAGCGACAGCCTGGCCTGCTCCAGCAGCAAGGCGCCATTGTGGCCGGCCGCCTGCAATTGCGCCACGAGGCTGGACTGCCCGGCGCGGTCGATCAGGATCTGCGGGTCCGCCATGCGCGCCTGCCATTCGCCGGCACCGGCGCCTTGCAGCGCATCGCGCACACCGCTGATGTAGCTGCGCGTGACCAGCGTCCCGACGATGGCCGTGCCCACCATGCCACCCACCATGCGCAGCGACTGCAGCATGGCCGTGGCGATGCCTAGATGCTCGCGCCCCGCCGTCTGCTGCGCGAACACGGTCAGATTCGGCATGATGAAGCCCAGCCCGAATCCGCCCACCAGCATGATGCCGAGCAACAGCTGGTGCGGCATCCCGCGCGTGGCCTGCGACAGCCCGAGGCAGGCCAGCGCCAGCATCGCGAAGCCGGCATACAGCATATTGTTGGGCTGGCGGATGCGCGTGATGATACGGCCATTCAGGATACTGCCCAGGGTGATGCACACGACCAGCGGCGTCACCAGCACGCCCGCCTCCTTCGGCGAATAGCCGAAGCCCCCCTGGAACAGCAGCGGCGCGTAGAGCAGCAGCGAGAACATCGTGAAACCCACGAACACCGCGAGCACGAACAAGGGCGCCAGGCCAGGATTGCGGAACATCTCCAGCGGCAGGATCGGGTTCGGCGCACGGCGCTCCCATTGCCACAGTCCCACCAGCGCGCACACCGACGCCACCAGCAGCCCCCCTGTCAACCAGCCAAAGCCGCGCTCCGGCATCAGTTCCACGCACAGTTGCAGGCCGCCAAGGCCCGCGCCGATCAGCGCCGCGCCCAGCCAGTCCACCTTGATCGCACCCGCATGCGCCTGCTGGCGCAGGTGCGGCAGATAGCGCCAGGCAAACAGCAAGCCCAGCACGCCCACCGGCAGGTTCACATAAAACACCGCGCGCCAGCCGTAGGCCTCGGTCAGCAAGCCGCCGAGCGACGGCCCCACCGCGTTGGCAATGCCGAACGCCGCGCTCATCATTACCTGCCAGCGCAGGCGCACATGGGAATCGGGAAACAGATCGGGAATGCACGCAAAGGCCGTGCCCACCAGCATGCCTCCGCCGATGCCCTGCAGGCCGCGCGCCAGCACCAGGAACAGCATGCTCGGCGCCATCCCGCACAGCACCGAGGCCGCCGTGAACACCACGATCGACGCCATGACGAATGGCTTGCGGCCGTAGTAGTCACCCAGCCGCCCGAAGATCGGCACCGTGATCACCGAGAACAGCAGGTAAGCCGTAGCCACCCAGGCGTAGTACTCGAATCCCTGCAGTTCCGCCACCACGGTAGGCAGCGCGGTACCGACCACGGTCTGGTCGAGCGCCACCAGCATCACCACGAACGCGATGCCCAGCATCGCCAGGAGGGACTCCCGGAACGGTAGCACTTGCCCGCTGCTATGCGGCGGGTGAGGCTGCGATATCATTTTTGTTGCCCAATCAATGATTGTAGTGTCAACCATTATAGGACAGCACCGGGGAAATGGGGGCCGGGTTGGTGCGGCGACAAGAGAGAGGCCGAGATTTCACCGTCGTCGTCGAACACGATGCGCGATGGGCAAATTCCTGCGCGGAGCGGATATCAAACAGCCGAGTGGCGCGGTGCGCGTCGTCCAGCCATTGCTGCGCCTGGGCGGCGTTCCCTCAGCGCTCGGCCGGAGCCTCCGCGATTGTCCGGGCATAGATCGCGTGCAGCGCCGTGGCGTCGAGCAACTTCACGCTGCGATGGCGAATTTCGATCAGGCCGGCATCGGAGAGCCGCGAGAACAGTCGACTGACGGTTTCCAGCTGCAGGCCGAGATAGCGCCCGATCTCCTCGCGCGTCATGCGCAGCCGGAACTCGCTCGACGCAAAGCCGCGCGCCGACAGGCGGACCGACAAATCAAGCAGGAAGCAGATCAGCCGCTCCTCCGCGCTCATCACGCCAAGCGTCGAGAGCATCCGGTGGTCGCGCTGCACCTCGGTGGAGAGCAGGCGCAGGATATTGTTGTGCAGCGACGGCAGGTTACTGGCAAGGGCCCGCAGTGCCGGCACATTGATGCGACACAGCGTGTTACCCAGCAGAACGCTGCATTGGTGGAAGAATCCGCAGCCGCAGCGCAATCGCTGGAGGAACAGGCGGAGCGGATGAGCGACGCCGTCTCGGTCTTCCACGTCCCGGCCACACGCGGAGCATTGAGTGCATATTGAGGCCGTCCGGCCAGACTCGACACATTCTTGACCTCAAGCAAATCACCACCTGGTCATCTCGATCAAAGAAGTCGATATTGGAGGAACTGATCCTTCTGACCCCCTTTGGGATCAGCTTTTTCCCGGGGACCGCGGCCGCGGTCCTTTTTTTTGCGTGGGCGCCGAACGCGGAGGTTGACAGTGCCTTCATGCCGGCGCGCTCCCCATCTGCGAATCCACAAATCCCCGGCCCGGCACAGCCCTACGGCTTTCTCTTTCCGCGCGGCGGGCTGGCCGGCCTGGTCCATGGCACCTTGCTCCCCAGGATATCTTTCGCACCAAGCAGATTTGGCGTCTGGTCATATTTCATGACGGCGAGCCGGGTACTCACATCGTCCATGAGTTGCGTGAAAGTCGGATTCTTGTTCTTGGCGCGGGCAGCCCGGAGGCTGGCCGCAAGGCAGAAGGTAAATGCGCCATAGGATTGCGCGCCGTCGCGATACTCGTAGGAGAGCTGGCTCTCCTGGCAAGCTTCCATGAGGACGGGAAGGTATGGGCCGTGGTGTTTGAGCTTGCTGCGCACGCTGTCATAGGTCTTCTGGGGCAGCGTGCGCAGGCGGATCGCCCGCCCCATCCGATAGGTGGCGCCGTCGGAGCCGAGGAAGTCGACCCCCTGCCTGCTGTCCGTCAGCGACGGATTTGGACTTGGCAACGGACGGTCCTCCCACACCTGAAGACTGGGGTTCCAGCGCAGCGCACGGTGGCGGATGTCGTCGGGCGGCGTGAGGCCTCGCACCCGGCGTCCGCCTTCGCGGGTCATGCCGCCGGCGTGGCAGCAGTCGAAGATGGCGGCGAAGTAGGCATCGTAAGGAATCTGGCTGTAGAGCTCCGCGAACTGCTTGTCGGTGACGGCGTGCTGGGGGGTCCAGTCGAAATCGTAGGGAACCAGGCATTCGTCCATGTGGTCGACCTCGTCACTGGGCCCGTAGACCGGCATCTGCGCGCCATGCCCGGAGTAGAAAAGCACGCGCTCATCCCCGGCCTTGATGCCATCCAGCAGCCACTTGAGCCGATCGAGGATCGACGCCGCCGTGGCACGCTCGTTCAGGACGATGCGAATGTCTTCCGCGGCCAGGCCGCATTCCTGCAGCACGGCACTCATCAGGAATACGTCATTGACGCAACCTTCGAGCCGGTTGGCGGGGTCCGGGTAGTCGTTGATGCCGATCAGCAAGGCACGGCGAGTCGGTTTGACGCTGAGGCTGCGATACTCCTTCCCGCCACGGGCCAGTGTCCTGGCCACCTTGGCGCCGGAGATGTTTCGCCACACCGTCGCGCGCGTGTTCTGATGCCCCAGGTACCAGATGGCACTATGGTTGAGCACGTCGTTGGGGATGTCGAACTTCGTCCCGATTTCCTCGAAGTTCTCCGCGGAGAGGCGGATATCGGCGGTCAGCACGTGATCGTCCGGGTTGAACAGATGGAACCACGTAGTGGCCTGGGGCAACGCCACGATTCGTCCGGCGAAAATGTCGCGCACAAAGGGATTGCCAATCTGCGAGCCAAAGGAGACGAAGTACATGTCCTTTACCGCGGCCGGATTCCTGATGAAGGCGTCATAGCAGATCAGCGATCCCAGGCTATGGGCACAAACGACGTCATAGCTGCCCGCCTTTAGCTTTGCGAGGACGCTATCGCGCGCGTCGGCTCTGAGTTGCTCGTCACTCACCCACTGCGCTGTCATGCCGGCGGTCCAACGCAGCGTTTCGGGGATGTCGAACAGGCCACGGTCGCGCGTGAACAGGTCACCGATGCCGTGGACGACGCCGCTTTCCAACAGGCCGGCAAAGGCTTTTGCGTAGGCGACCGGATTCTGAGGCGCCTTTTCGAAAAGCGAGTCGTACAGTAGAAAGTCGCAGGTGACGGCGCCATCCAGCGCCGGGTTCCACGCTACCAGTCCGTCGTGTATCGCGCTGGTCCAGCCACCTTGCAGGTCCGGATCGGCGTCGCCATGACCGACGCCATGCACACATAGAACAGAGATCGTCTTGGCCATCTGTTGTCCCTTCCTGCTCTGCGTGGATTCGCGATAAGAGGCATGAGTGCGAACCAGCTTAGGCCGGATGCGGGCGCACAGAATCAGCCAGAAGGCGGATGCGGCGTATCAATATATTTATGGCTGATTTAAACGCCGCTGAATACGCAAGGAAAGTCGAGCCCGGCATCGCGGAAGCACAGGGTGAAGTGCCACCAATCCTTGCATGGGTTTCCTTCGGCGTCACCCACCAGCTCAAAACTCAAACTGCGTACATGCGGCAGCATCCGGAAGCCTTGCATCGCATCGAGGGCGACATCCCCCAGCGCGAATACTTGCGTGCGGTGCTTGCCCCGATCGCTCAGCAGTGTTCCGCCTGGATCGAGCGAACAAGGCTCACACGCTGGCCGGCCGATCCAGGAACACGGAGAAGTTCTTCTCGATTTCCGTCAGCAAGCGGTTGGCCGCCACCGACAGCGGCCGTCCCTGGCGCACGAACAGCCTCACCTGTGCCGTCTGGCAGAGTGGGTGCGCGAGTTCGAGCGCGACCATCTGGCCTGCCTCGATTTCGTTGGCCGCGGCCAGTCCCGCGCCGATGAATGTCACGCCATCGGTCGATCGCACGAAGCGCTTGAGCGCCGTCACCGAGTTGCTGCGCAGCGAGGGGCGCAGCTTCACGTGCTCGGCGTACTCGAGCATTTCCACCAGCCGCTCGACGCCGTAGCCGGGCGGCATCAGTGCCAGCGGAAAGTCGAGTATCTGGCTTAGATGCAGCGGAGCGGCGATCCGGGTCAGTGGATGCCCGGCCCTCACCATGAGCTTGGCCGGCGCCGGCGCGCTCATCACAAAATGGAGCAGCGGATCGGGTTCGGGATTGTAGGCAAGGCCGATGTGCGCCGTGTCCTCGATCACCGCATTGTTCAGATCGCTCGCGGGCTGTGCATCGAGTTCGACCGATAGTTTCGGATGCGCTTTGCAGAACGGGGCAACGATCTGCTCGGTAAGGCCGTCGATAAACCCCTCGCTCACGACGATCCGGACCATGCCGGCATCCATGGACTCGATCGCGCGCAAGCGCTCGGCAAGCTGCTCCTGATGGGCCTGGCAAGCGCGCCAGTACTCGAGCAGATGCTCGGCGGCGTCGGTGGGAACCACGCCGCGCGCCCGCCTCTCGAACAGCGTGAGGCCGATTTCCTCCTCTAGCAAGGCGACCTGCCGCGTGATGACCGAGGGCGCCGTATTGAGCGCTTCCGCGGCGCCACGGATCGAGCGGTGCACCAGCACCTCATGAAAGTACTTCAGCCGCTTCTGATTGATTTCTCGCATGGTGTGCCGTCCGCGTTCCGTTGCCCATATAGCAACGATTTGTCTGATTAATTGCTGTTGCTCGAACGAATATTACAGCCAACAATGGTCCTCACCAACCAATTCGCGTCATGCGCGCGATGCCAATAAGAGAGCCGAGGACGACATGCAAGACCAAGGACTATCCCCCCTCAGACACTGGGTGGCGCTTAGTGCCGCCCTCCTGGGGATTGCGCTGGCCAGTGCGCCGGCGTCCGCCGCCGACGCGTTTCCCACCAAGCCGGTATCGATGCTGGTCGCATTCCCGCCGGGGGGACCCGCCGACGTGCTTGCGCGGGCCATGCAGCCAACCATGGCCAAGGTGCTCGGCCAGCCCGTGGTCATCGAAAACCTGCCCGGCGCCGGCGGCGCGCTGGCGGTGCAGCGGCTGCTGAGCCGCCCGGCCGATGGCTACACGCTGATCATGGGTTCGCCCAACGAAGCCATCCTGACGCCGCTGGCGCTCGCCAGCGCCAGGTACAAGTCGGAGGAACTGGCGCTGCTGGCCCCGGTCTCGATCCACCCGCTCGTGGTCATGGTTCGCAGCGACCTGCCGTACAACTCACTCGAACAGATCATTGCGGCCGGCAGGCAGCCGGGCAGCCCGAGCCTGACCTTCGGCAATCCGGGCTACGGGACCATGTACCACATCGTCGCCGAGTACATGGCGCAGCTGACCGGCGCCAGGATGCTGCAGGTGCCGTACAAGGGCGCCACGCCGATGCTGGCGGACCTGACCGGCCGCCAGATCGACATGACGATCCTGCCGAACCTCGGTGCCTCCACCCAGTTGCTCGAGGCACACAAGATCAAGGCCGTCGCGGTGCTGGACACGCAGCGCATGCGAACCTTGCCCGATGTGCCAGCGATCTCCGAAACCAGCGTCGCGCGCAAGTCCGAGTTCGTCTATTCGATCTGGCTGGGGGTCATGGGCAGGACCGGCATCCCCGCAGAACGCGCGCGCCTGTTGCTGGAAGCATCGCAGCAGGCGCTGCGCTCCGCCGAACTGATCAAGGCGCTTGAGCTCTCCGGCGTGCAGCCGATGAAGCCGCAGACACTCGAGGCCTCCGCGGCGTTCTACGTCGACGAGACTCAGAAGTTCAGGAAGCTGGCCCACTCGATCAAGCTGACGCCGCAATAGTTTCCTCCGTCACGGCAATGCCCATGGCGGCGCCAGTCCCGGCGTCGCCATGGGCATTGCTTCGTTCCAGCACTCCGATCCAGGAAGGTCTCCCTTGAATATCCTAATAGCCGGTTTCCAGCACGAAACCAATACGTTCGCGCCAACCATGGCCACCTACGAGAGTTTCGTCCGTGGCGAGGATTTCCCCGCCATGGTCCGCGGCGAAGCGATCTATGACCTGCTGACGGTGAATGTGCCGATCAGCGGCTTCATCCACCACATGCGCGAGTACGGTCACACCGTCACGCCGGTGATCTGGGCGGCCGCCGGCGCCTCGGCCCACGTCGCGGCCGATGCCTACGAGCGCATCGCAGGCGAGATCGTGGAGGCGGCAAGGACAGCCTCGTACGACGCGATCTATCTCGACCTGCATGGCGCCATGGTGGCCCGGCACCTCGACGATGGCGAGGGGGAATTGCTGGCGCGCATCCGTGCCGTGGCGGGCCCCGACATGAAGATCGTTGTCTCGCTGGACCTGCACGCCAACGTCACCGGGCAGATGCTCGCCCTCGCGGATGGCGTGGTGGCATACCGCACCTACCCGCACGTGGACATGGCGGCCACGGGCAAGCGCGCGGCCGAACTGCTGCTGGAACTGAGCACGCGGCAGACGCGCGCGCATCTGGTGGCACGGCGCGTGCCGTTCCTGATCCCGGTCAACAGCATGTCCACGGAGATGCAGCCCGCCCAAGGCATCTACGCCTTGCTCGAAGAACTGGAGCAGCAAGGCGTGCTGTCGCTGTCGTTCACCCCGGGCTTTCCCGCGGCCGACTTCGCCGAGTGCGGCCCCGTGGTTTGGGGCTACGGATTCGACAAGGCGCGCATCGAGCAGGCCGTCGACACACTGTTCGCGCGCATCTGCGAGCCCGAGAGCCAGTGGGCCGTGCAGTTCGAGGAGCCGGATGCGGCTGTGCAGCGTGCCATGCGGATCGCGCAACAGGCCGTGCGGCCGGTGATCCTCGCGGACACGCAGGACAACCCCGGCGTCGGCGGCGATGGCAACACCATGGGCATGCTGCGCGCGCTTCTCAAGGCTGGCGCGCAGGACGCCGCGATCGGCATCATCTGCGATCCCGCCGCGGCCGCGGCCGCGCACCAGGCCGGTGTCGGCGCGAAGCTCGATATCGCGCTTGGGGGCTGCCCGCAGGTGCGCGAGGATGCCCCGCTGCGGGCGACCTTCGAGGTCGAAGCGCTGTCCGATGGCAAGTTCGTCTACGGTGGGCCGATGATGCATGGCAAGGCTGCCGACATGGGGCCGATGGCGCGACTGCGGATCGACGGCGTGCTCGTCGCCGTCAGCTCGACCAAGGCACAACTGCTAGACCGCAACATGTACCGCGCGGTCGGCATCGAACCGGCGCAGATGAAGATCCTCGTGAACAAAAGCTCGGTGCATTTCCGCGCCGACTTCGCCGCGATCGCGGAAGACATTGCCGTGGTGCGTGCGCCCGGTCCGTTCATGGCGGATCCGGCGGACCTGCCGTGGAAGCATCTCAAGCCCGGCATGCGCCTGAAGCCGGAGGGTCCGGCATTCGCGCCGGCGCCGGGAGTCTACGACAAGCTCGCGCAGCTCGGCATCGAACTGCCCAAGGCTTCCGGCCCGGCGGCGGCCTACGTGCCAAGCGTGCGATCCGGCAACCTGATCCATTTGTCCGGCCATCTGTCTCGCCTCGATGGCCAGGTTCGCACCGGCCGCTTCGGCGACGACCTGCGCACCGCCGACGGTATCGCGGCGGCACGCCTGGTCGCCATCGACTTGCTCGCCACGCTGCATGCCGCCACCGGCGATCTCGATGCGATCGTGCGGATCGTCAAGCTGACGAGCCTCGTCCATTCGACTGCCGACTTCACCGAGCAGCACCTGGTGACCAACGGCGCCAGTGAACTGTTCGCCGAGGTGTTTGGCACGCGCGGCCAGCACGCGCGCAGCGCGTTCGGCGTACCGCAGCTGCCGCTCGGCGCCTGCCTGGAAATCGAACTGATCGTTGAAGTGGCGTGATTGCATGGCACGGCGCGAGCGGCGCCGTGCCATGCTTTCTCTTTCTATGACGAGGGGATTCGCCGGGCTCAGGCCCGGCGCGCCGGTCGCCAGCGCGAATCGCGCTGGCTCATGCGCTGGCGCACGCGCACGGCCCGACAGAACCGGGCCACGGCGAGGACCTCACGAAGGTAGCGCAGGGGTTGCCGATCGACCTCACGCATCGAAAGATGCAGCCTGGTCTCCCGGCAATCGGCAGAGTGGCCGGCGCGCAACAACCGTCAGGAACATGCGGGTGCGCTCGCCACGGAAACGGATATCGGTAAAGCCGGCATCCCCGCGCAACGCGCCAGGATGCCTTGTCGTCGTGACGAGTCAGTCCGGTAGCGGCTCACGGCTAAAGGCATCCAGCTCCCTTGCCAGGCTCGCCGCCGCCATCTTCACCAGTTCAGCGCCTTTTTCCGGCGTCGCCTGAGCAGGGTCGGAACCCATTCGTCCGTCCGGGTAGCGCGCGCGAAAGTCGAGCGCCTCGCGGATCGGGCCCGAGGCGGCAATCTGCGGCGTGTAGCTGGCCGATTTGATGGTGTCGGGAAAAGCCCATTGCGTGACTGCAATCTCGGAAGGCGTGGCGTGGATGCCATGACCGGTTGGAAATTGCTCGCGCGCCAGCTCGCTGACGCCATCCAGGTCCCACCAATTGCACAGCTTCAGCGCGACCCCCGATCGGCGCCTGGCGAAGCTGGCCTCGGCGTAGATCTCGGAGAAGGCCGCTTCAATCGACGCGATGTTGCCGCCGTGGCCGTTGAGAAACAGGATTCTCTCGAATCCATGGACGGCCAGTGAGCGCGTCCAGTCGCCAATGGCGGCGATAAAGGTCGAAGGGCGAAGCGAAATGGTGCCGGGAAAGCCCAGATGATGCTGGGCCATGCCGATATTGAAGGTGGGGGCGATCAGGATATCGGCGGTCTTCTGGGCTTCGTGCGCGATGATCTCCGGGCACAGCCAGTCGGTACCCAGGAGGCCGGTGGGGCCGTGCTGCTCGTTCGAACCGATCGGCACCACGATTGTGCGGCTGCGCTCCAGAAATTGCCCTATTTCAGCCCAGGTGGATAAGTGTAAAAGCATTTGAAGTCCTCTGTTCAGCCGGTTCCCACTGAAACGCGGCGCATTGGTTTTCCGGCGGCAGTGAACGGTTCACTGCCTTTTTGGCAGCCGGTTGGCGACGAGCAGGATCGAGCCGATCATGGACATGCACGCCAGGACCAGCAGGCCGAGATGCATGTTGCCGGTCGCTGTCTTGGTCCATCCGATGATCGCTGGCCCCCAGAAGCCACCGGACAATCCAATGGTATTGATGAGGGCGATACCGCCCGCTGCTGCGTCACCCTTGATGTACTCGGCGGGAATGGCCCAGAACACCGTGTACGCCATGAACAGCATGGTCGTGGCGAGTGTCAGCAGAACAAGAGTCACCAGCAGATTGCCGTCCGACAAGATCGACGAAGCGAGCAGTATCGCGGCGAGGATTGCCGGCACCGCGCTGTGATAACGCCGCTCGCCGTATCTGTCCGACCGGCGGCCGATGAAATACATCCCGAGGGCGGCCCCCACATAGGGGATGGACGAATACCAGCCGAGTTGAATCGTATCGTTGATGCCCTGCGCTTTCAGCATCGTCGGCAGCCAGAAGCTGATGGCGTAGATGGCCGCAATGATGCAGAAGTACGCGAACGCAAGCATGTAGACTCTCGGGTCCCGCGCAACCGCCTTGAAGGAATGGCCTCGTGCCGCCGACGTCCCGAGTTCGGCCGCGAGCATGCGCTTCTCGTCTGCGCTCAGCCAGGCGGCATCCGCGGGTCGATTCGACAGAAGGAAGAGCGCCAGTATGCCGAGCAGTATGCATGGCAGTCCCTCGATCAGGAACATCCACTGCCAGCCGGCGAGAGCGCCACTACCGGAGAGCGTGGTCATCAACCACGCCGAGACCGGCCCGCCGACAATGCCGCCGATCGGACCCGCGAGAAATACGATCGCGATGGCACGGGCCATGCGCGCCGGGCCGTACCAGCAAGACAGGTAATAGATCATGCCGGGCGCGAAACCCGCCTCGAAAACGCCAAGCAGGAAACGCATGGCATAGAACATCGGCACGTTGCGTACGAAAAGCATGCACGCCGAAGTGATACCCCACAGGATCAGAATGCGGCTGAACGTCTTCCTTGCCCCGACTCTCGGCAACATCAGGTTGCTGGGCAGTTCGAACAGCACATAGCCCAGGAAGAAGATGCCGGCGCCAACCCCGTAGGCGGCATCGGAAAAGCCCAGGGCACTCTGCATCTCCAGCTTGGCAAAGCCGACATTGACGCGATCAAGGTAGGCGAAGAGGTAACAGATCAGCAGAAATGGCAGCAATCGCCAGTTGAGCTTGTCGTAGAGGGCCACGACATCGTCCCGTCCATTCGCGGTCTGAATTGCTTGCATGCCTGTCTCCAATCATCAATGTTCTTCTGGGCCCTTCGGGTCCATCCATATTGGCAAGGCCGGGTTGATCCAGCAAGAGCAACTATGCTTACGTTTCGTTGCCCGACGAGCAACGCAGAAGGGGCGTGCGGAAGAGAAGTGCAGCAGGCGGAGCGTGAGGGCGGGACCGCGCGTTTCCGTGACGCCATTCTTGCCGGACGACTCGACGGCGGCCAGAGCGCCGGTCACTAAGGCGTTCCCGGGCGCCGCTGTCCGGCGCCTGTGCATCCCGCCTCGATAACGGAGCCTGCGATGTCCGTCGAAAAGGCGCTCTGCGGTGGCAGTGCTGCGGCAACAGGAGGCCGTGATGGCCGTGCCATGGTCCCGGGGCGCGCTCGACGATAGCCACGCATGGGGAGGCCCGCCAGCCGGCGGCTTCCCGCCAGGGCACCATCTCTGCCGCGCGGCAGAGACTCCCGCCGTGCCCCGAAGGCCAAGGCCCTAGAACCGGTGGCGCACCCCGACCACGGCGCCCAGCTGGCTCATGCCGGGCTGCACGTTATAGACCGCCGTCGCGCCGGAGCCGCTGTTGTAGCCGTTGACGCCCAGGTACGATTTGTCCTTGTTGAGGGCATACGACACCGACGCGTAGAGGTCGGTACGCTTGCTGAATGCGTAGTCGCCCGTCACCACGAACTGCCACGGGTCCGATCCGGTCTGGCGGAAATCCTGGTAATAGGCCGCGCCGGTCACCGAGAATGCCGGCGTCAGCTTGTACCCCAGGCCGAGCCAGTAGAAGCTCGAGCCGGCATTGGCCGCTTGCGCGCCGGGCAGGGTGGCACCATTGAATGCCTTGGCGAGGCGATACCCCGCGAAGACCTTGGCGGGGCCCGCCGCGTACGTACCGGCCACCGCATAGCGCCGCAGGACCGGCGCCTGATTGCCCGGGGTGCCCACATGCGCGTCGTCATAGGCCACGCCCACGGAAACGGGGCCCTCGGCATAGCTGAGGTAGGCGCCGTAATCGCGTCCGAATACGGCGCTGCCGCCCACCTCGCTGCCATTGGACTGGAACGAATACAAGGCGGAGGCGGTCAGCCCCCCGAACCGGCCGACATACTTCACGGCATTGTCCGCGCGCGCGCCGAACTCGGGCGCGATCCCCAGGATGCCGTAGTGGTCGGCCAATGATGCCGGGTCATAGAGGTTGCCGAAGTCGCGCAATGCCGTCTGCTGCCGGCCCAGCAGCAGCGAGCCATACCGGCTTTCGGTGCCGACGTAGGCATTGCGGCCGAACAGGCGGCCGCCCTGGCCCCCGTTGCCGGTATCCAGGTCGAAGCCGCTCTCCAGCACGAAGACTGCCTTCAGCCCGCTGCCCAGATCCTCCGCGCCGCGCACGCCCCAGCGCGATCCCGACTGGTTCCCGGAACTCAGCCGCCAGAGACTGTCTCCCGCGCGTCCTGCGTGGCTGTTGTACTCGATACCGGCATCGGCGACACCGTACAGGGTGACGCCGGATTCGGCGTATGCGGCGCTGGCTACCGCGGATGCGGCGACTACCGCGAGTGTCTTCTTCATCGGATTTCCAATTGTCGTCTGTGGCTCTTCATTTCGGGAAAAGGCGATAGGAATCGCCGGCAGGAATCGCGGCCATCCGGCTCCGGATGGCCGCGGCGGTGCATGCCCGCCCTGTTCCTGCCCGCCGGCCACGCGGCGGCCAGGCAGGCGCGAGCCATGCCGTGCGCGCGTGCCGGGGCACGTGCAATTTGACGGCGGGCGTGTATCCGCCCTGTTTCCGCAAGCGAGAGAAATTGAAACCTTGTTTGTCTGTCGGCCCGGTAGATACAAGGCGATACAAGGCGATACAAGAAGACGTGCCGGCGCGGGCCTGGCAGAAAAATGGCGTGGAAACGGCGGACCCGACCTCAATGGCGAGGACTATCGGCGACGACTGGCCACCCGCGAAAGCCTCGACACGCTGATCCTCGCTGCGCGCCAGCGAGAGCGGCGCGCAGCGCCTTCGACGTCCGAAGTCCCCAGTTCGGTCGCCGGGCGAGCGCCCGGCCGGCGCATGCCCCTCGCCAGACGCCGCGGGCGCTGCCGGCATCGCGACGCATGCCGCGTCGTGTCAGACAAGCACCGATGGCAAAGCCGCGGCACCTGCGCAAAATGGAGCCATCGCGGTTTCCGGGAGACGCAATGTCAACGCACTACCTTCATGTCAGGCCCTACGGCGATGGCTGGGACGTGATCCACGACGGCGCCCGCTACGCGAATTCCCACCACGACACGCAGGAAGCCGCCATCCGCGCTGGCACGCGGGACGCGCGCCGCGAGCACGTGGAATTGCTGATCCATGAGATGGACGGCCGCATCTGCGACCAGTGCCTGCTCTACCAGGACTACCAGGACTATCAGGACTACCAGGAGGCGTTCGCCCCGGCTTGAGCCTTTCCCTCGCCGTCATCTGGCTGCAGGCGCCAGGCGCCGGCAGGCGATCACTCCGCCAGCCGCGCTCCGGGCCACAGCCGCACGGCCAGCGCGGCGCCCGCGGTGGCTGTGGACAGGGCCGTGACGGCCATCCATCCCCAATGCGCGAGCAGCATGCTGCCCAGCGCGGCGCCGGTAGCCATCCCGACGAACATCCCCCCGAACAGCACCGCATTGAGACGGCTGCGCGCGCCCGGCTCGATGCTGTAGACGATGGTCTGGTGCGCAACCAGCGTCACCTGCACGCCGAGGTCGAAGCCCAGCGCGCTGACTGCGATCAGCCAGAGCCGCGCATGCGGCGCCAGCAGGGGCGAGAACAGCATCCCGGCGAAGGACACCGCGGTCAGCACGGCGCCCAGGCGCGTCACCAGTTCCGGCCCCTTGCGGTCAGCCAGGCGCCCGGCCAGCGGCGCGGCAAGCGCCCCGGCCGCGCCGGCCAGGCCGAACGAGCCGGCCGCGGCGCTGCCCAGGTGGAACGGCGCGCCGTGCAGCATGACCGCCAGCGTGGACCAGAACGCGCTGAAACCCACGGATAGCAGCCCCTGCGCCAGCGCCGCCCGGCGCAATGCGCCGTGCTTGCGCCACAGCTTGCCCAGCGAGCCCAGCAGCGCGCGGTACGACAGGTGCGTGGTGGGCTTGAAACGCGGCAGGGCGCGCCAGGCCACGGCGCCGATCACCGCAATGCTCGCCGCCGCCATCACGAACATGATGCGCCAGCCGAAATGCTCCGCCACGAAACCGCTGGCCACGCGCGACAGCAGGATGCCCAGCAGCAGCCCAGTCATCACGGTGCCGACCACCTTGCCGCGATGCGATTCGGGCGCGAGCGTGGCGGCGGCCGGCACGATGTCCTGCGCCATGGTTGCGGCCAGGCCCGTCGCCAGGCTGGCCGCCAGCAGCAGCCAGATGCCCGAGGCCGCGCCGCTGACCAGCAACGCGGCGCTGAGCACCGCCGCCTTGGCCAGGATGATGCGCCGGCGGTCGTAGCGGTCCCCCAGCGGGGCCAGCAGCAGGATCCCCAGTGCATAGCCCAGCTGGGTCAGCGTAGGCACCAGGCCCACCATGGAATCGGACGCGCCGATATCGCCGCTCAGGACCCCCAGCATGGGCTGGCTGTAATAGAGCGATGCCACCGCCAGCCCGGCGCCCGCCGCAAGCAGCAGGATCAGCCTGGCCGGAAGTTGTGGCGTATCGCTCGTTTGATGGGGGGCGGCGCCGTCTGCCGCGCGGCTGGTGGCGCTTGCGGGCATGGCTTGCGTGGAGGACATGGTGTTTACCCTTGACTTGAAATCGAGACCCGAGTTTGCCGTTGCGGCGTGTCCCGCGGTAGTACCGCCCTCCGCACAACTGATATACGCTTCGCGTATGACAAAAGCCGCCCTGCCCGCATCTCCCCGCGCTGCCACGCCCGCGGCCGCCATGGACCGCATCGAACTGATGCAGACCTTCGTGCGCATCGTGGAGGCCGGCAGCCTTTCCGCCGCCGCCGCGCAGATGGGCACCACGCAGCCCACCGTGAGCCGCCGCCTGCAGGTGCTGGAGCGCTCGCTCGGCGTGCGCCTGCTGCACCGCTCCACGCATGCGATGAAGCTGACCGAGGACGGCGTGCGCTGCTATGACCGCGCCAAGGAACTGGTAGCCGGCTGGGAGGCGTTCGAGGCGGACCTGCGCGGCGCGCGTGACGAGCCGGAGGGCACGCTGCGCGTGGTGGTGCCCCATGCCTTCGGCCAGGAACAGCTGGTGGGCCCGCTCGCGCAGTACCTGGGACGCCACCCGCGCGTGAACGTGGAATGGCTGCTGCACGACCGCACCCCCGACTTCATCGCCGACGGCATCGACTGCGCCATCCATGTGGGCGAGGTCGGCGACCCGTCCCTGGTGGCGATCCGGCTGGCGGAGGTGCCGCGCATCGTGGTCGCGGCGCCATCCGTGCTGGCGGGTGCCGCGCCGCCAACGCAACCGGACACGCTGGCCGCGCTGCCGTGGCTGTCGATCCGCACCTTCTATCGCACCGAGGTGTCGCTCACCCACGTGAGCACCGGCGAGACCCGGCGGCTGTCGTTCCGCCCTCGCGTAAGCACCGACAGCCTCTATGCGCTGCGCAACGCCGCGGTGACGGGCCTTGGCGTCTGCATGGGCTCGGCGTGGATGATGGCGGACGATATCGCCCGGGGCCGCCTGCTCCACCTTGTGCCGCAATGGCAGCCTCCCCCGCTGCCCTTGCAGCTGATCTATCCGTATGCGCGCTTCTATCCGGCCAAGCTGCGCCGCTTCGTCGAAACCATGCGCGAGGCGGTGCCGCAGGCCATGGCAAGCTCGGCATCGCTGACCAGGCAGGCGGAATAGCGAACAGCGAATAGCGAGCGCGATGGCGCAGCGATGAGGCACGGAGCGGAACCACGGGTCCGAGACCCGCATCATGCAGCGGCAGCCTGACGCCCGTGCCTGGTCGCGCATCGATTTGCGCGGCCGCCAGGCGCGGGCATCGGACGAAATCCACGTCATGTAGGACGCCGCCGGATTTCAGCGCAGGCCTGGCCCGCCTAGGCTTCATGCATGACGGACTCGCCCGCAAAGGGCATGCAGAGGCCAGGCAATGCTCCGGGATTTCATAGTGCTGCCCACGCAGACCGGCTGGGTGCTCAAGGTGGCAGGCGCAGCCACCGCGATTCTGCAATACGACACGCGCGAAGAAGCGGCGCAAGCCGGGGCCGTGCTGGCGGCGCGGCACGCGGTCAGGCTGATCCTCGACGAGTCCGGCAACTGCGCGGACATGGTCCTCGCCGCCAGGCCATAGCGCCCCGCCCGTGCGTCAGACCGAATCCGGCACCTTGTCCAGGTCCCTGAGCCACACCACGGATTCGGAATCGCTCGGCGCGCGCCAGTCGCCGCGCGGCGAGAGCGAACCGCCGGAGCCCACCTTGGGCCCGTTCGGCACGCAGGAGCGCTTGAACTGGCTGGTGCGGAAGAAGCGGTCGAGGAAGATGCGCAGGTTGCGCTTGATGTCCGCCACCGTGTACTCGTTGCGGGCCACGTGCTGGCCCTCCGGCCAGTTACCCTGGTCGCGGTCGCCCCAGGCGCTGAGCGCCAGGAAGGCGATCTTGCTCGGCGTGAAGCCGAAGCGCAGCGTGTAGTACAGGTTGAAATCCTGCAACTCGTACGGGCCGATGAAATGCTCGGTCTTCTGCTGCGGCGCATTGGCCGAAGCGCCCGGCACCAGCTCCGGACTGATCTCGGTCTCGAGCACGTCGATCAGCACACCGGAACCGGCATCGCCGATCTGCCCGGTCTCCGCCACCCAGCGCACCAGGTGCGAGATCAGCGTCTTCGGCACGCTGCCGTTTACGTTGTAGTGCGACATATGATCGCCCACGCCGTAGGTGCACCAGCCCAGCGCGAGTTCGCTCAGGTCGCCGGTGCCGATCACGATGGCCTGGTTGTGATTGGCGAAGCGGAACAGGTGGTTGGTGCGCTCGCCGGCCTGCACGTTCTCGAAGGTCACGTCGTACACCGGCTCGCCCGCCGCGTAGGGGTGGCCGAGGTCCTTGAGCATCTCGATGCAGCTTGGACGGATGTCGATTTCCTTCGACACGCAGCCCACCACCTCCATCAGCTTCCTGGCCTGCACCAGTGTGCGGTCGCTGGTGGCGAAGCCTGGCATGGTGATGCCGATGATATTGGTGCGCGGCAGCTTGAGCCGGTCCATCGCCTTGGCGCAGACCAGCAGCGCATGGGTCGAATCGAGCCCGCCGGATACGCCGATCACCACCTTGCTGATGCCGCTGGCGGACAAGCGCTGGGCCAACGCCTGCACCTGGATGTTGTAGACCTCGTGGCAGCGCTCGTCGCGCCGCCGCGCGTCGGACGGCACATAGGGAAAGCGCTCGAGCTTGCGGCGCAGCGGCAGCGCGTCCTGCGCGCCGATGCCGACCGCATAGCCGATGACCCGGAATTTCTCCACCTCGCCGGCATGGCGCCGCACCGAATGGCCGAAGGTGGTCTGGTGCATGCGCTCGCGCGACAGGCGCTCGAGATCGACATCCGCGAAGGTGAGGTGCGAATCGTCGGCGAAGCGCTCGGACTCCGCCAGCAACTCGCCGTTCTCGTAGATCAGCGCCTGCCCGTCCCAGGCCAGGTCGGTGGACGATTCGCCCTTGCCCGCCGAGCTGTAGAGATAGGCGGAGAGACAGCGCGCCGACTGCTGGCTGACCAGCTGGTGGCGATAGCCCGACTTGCCCACCACGATATTGGATGCCGACAGGTTGACCAGCACGGTCGCGCCGGCCAGCGCCGCGAACGACGAAGGGGGCACCGGCACCCACACGTCCTCGCAGATTTCCACGTGGAAGCGGAACCCGCCGATGTCCTCGGCTTCGAACAGCAGGCCTGCGCCGAACGGCACCTTCCTGCCCAGCAAGGTCACCTCGCTGGCCGTGGCGTTGTCCGCCGAACTGAATTGCCGCGCCTCGTAGAATTCCCAGTAGTTCGGCAGGTAGGTCTTGGGCACCACGCCGAGGATGCGCCCGCCGGCCACCACCGCGGCGCAGTTGAACAGCAGGTGCTCGACCCGCAGCGGCAGCCCCACCACCAGCGTGGTGGCCAGGGTGCGCGAGGCCTCGACGATCTCGCCGAGCGCCGCCTCGCAGGCATCGAGCAAGGCGCGCTGGTGGAACAGGTCGTCGCAGGTGTACGCGGACAGCCCCAGTTCGGGGAAGGCCACCAGCGCCGCGCCCTGGCCCGCGGCCTGGCGGGCCAGGGCGATCGTCCCGGCAGCGTTGAAGGCGGGGTCGGCCACGCGGCAGACGGGCACGCCCACCGCCACGCGCGCAAAGCCGTGGGAATAGATATTCAGGAAGTTTTCGGTCATCTCGTTGGTCCTTGCGCCGCCGCGTAGCAGCGGCCCGGCGCTGGCGAATGCGCGGCGGCGCGCGCGGCCGCCGGCATGGTAACAGTGCAATTCTACGATGCGCGCCGTACCCGTGCGGCCTGCCGCGTCGGCAGGCCGCACGCGGATATCGGGCGCCCCTTCGCGCAGCCCCCGCAGATCCGCATGCATGGCAGTCCTGCGCGGCGGCGATGCCAGCCAGGCCACATGGCGCATGCCACGGGTCCTGGACGCGAGGACGACATGCCGGGCTGGCGGCAGCGAAGGGCGATACTGTATATTCATACAGTCCCCCTCTGCCATGCCCGTACCGCCGTGATCTCCGTCCATAAGTGCGCCCCGCCGCGCCTGCCACGCCGATGACCTATGCCATCGCCGTGCGTGCCCTGTGCGAGTTCACCGCCAAGCAAGGCGATCTCGACATCCGCTTCACGCCCTCGCCCACGGCGGCCGAAGGCCAGGCCGCGCACACCCTGGTGCAGGCACGCCGCGGCGCCGGCTACCAGGCGGAAATCCCCTTGCAGGGCGAGTACAAGGGCCTGCTGGTGCGCGGCCGTGCCGATGGCTACGACGCGCACGCCAACCAGCTCGAGGAAATCAAGACCGTGCGCGGCGACTGGGCCGCGCTGCCGGAGAACCACCGGCAGCTGCACCTGGCGCAGGCCAGGATCTACGCATGGCTGATGTGCTGCAGGCTCGGCCTGCCGGCCATGCGCGTGGCCGTGGTGTATTTCGAGATGACGAGCCAGCGCGAGTCGGTGTTCAGCGAAGACCGCGATGCAGCCGAGCTGCAGGCCTTCTTCGAAGACAAGTGCGAGCGCTTCGTCAAATGGGCCGCGCAGGAAGCCGACCACCGCGCGGCGCGCGACACCGCGCTGGCCGCCATGGCATTCCCGCACGCCGCCTTCCGGCGCGGGCAGCGCGAGCTGGCCGAGGCGGTCTATCGCGCCGGCCGCTCGGGCCGCTGCCTGCTGGCACAGGCGCCCACCGGCATCGGCAAGACCGGCGGCACCCTCTTCTCCACCCTGAAAGCGGCGCCGCAGGGCCAGCTCGACAAGGTGTTCTACCTCACCGCCAAGACCACCGGCCGCCAGATGGCGCTCGATGCCGCGCAGGGACTGCGCGCCGCGAACCCCGGCCTGCCCCTGCGCGTGCTGGAACTCGCCGCGCGCGACAAGTCCTGCGAGCATCCGGGCCAGGCCTGCCACGGTGAAGCCTGCCCGCTCGCGCGCGGCTTCTACGACCGCCTGCCGGCCGCGCGCGAGCAGGCCGCCGCGCAAACCCGTCTGGACCGCGCCGCGTTGCGCCAGGTCGCGCTGGCGCACGGCATCTGCCCCTACTACCTCGGCCAGGAGATGGCACGCTGGTCCGACCTGGTGGTGGGCGACTACAACTACTACTTCGACCGCGGCGCCATGCTGCATGGCATGGCCGCCGCCGGCGACTGGCGCGTGGCGGTGCTGGTGGACGAGGCCCACAACCTGCTCGAGCGTGCGCGCAAGATGTACTCGGCCGAACTCGACCCGGCTGTGCTGCCGGAGCTGCGCCAAGGCGCGCCGAAACCGCTGGCGGGCGCGCTGCGCCGGCTGGGCACGCAATGGAGCCGGCTGGCAAAGGACCAGGAGGGCGCCTACGCCGCCTATGCGGAAATCCCGCCGGCATTCATGGCCGCGCTCGAGCGCGCCGCCGCCGCGATCCTGGACCAGCTCACCGATGCGCCCGCCAGCGTCACCCCGGCGCTGCAGCGCTTCTATTTCGATGCGCTGCATTTCTCCCGCCTGGCCGGATCGCTCGACAAGCATTCCGTGTTCGACATCAGCAGGGACGACGCCGGCGCGCCCGCCGGCATCGCGAAGGCCCGCCCCGCCAGGGCGCGCCTGGCGGTGCGCAACATCATCCCCGCGCCCTTCCTCGCGCCGCGCTTCGCCGCGGCGCGCTCCGCCACCCTGTTCTCGGCCACGCTCTATCCCGCACGCTTTGTCTGCGACACCCTGGGCCTGCCTCGCGACACGGTATGGCTGGAAGTGCAGTCGCCGTTCAGCGCCGGCCAGCTCGCCGTGCACATCGCCGGCGGCATCTCCACGCGCTACCGCGACCGCGCGCGCTCGGTGCGCCCCATCGCCGAACTGCTGGCCGCGCAGTACCTCGCGCGCCCGGGCAACTACCTGGCGTTCTTCAGCAGCCACGATTACCTGCGGCAGGTGGCCGATGCCTTCGAGCTCGGCTGGCCCGATATCCCCGTGCGCAGGCAGGCACGCGCCATGACCGAGGCGGCACAGGCCGAATTCATCGGTGCCTTCGAGCCGGGCGGCCGCGCGCTCGGCTTCGCCGTGCTCGGCGGCGCGTTCGCCGAAGGCGTCGACCTGCCCGGAGACCGGCTGGTCGGCGCCTTCATCGCCACGCTCGGCCTGCCGCAGTTCAACGAGGTCAACGAACTCACCCGGCAACGGATGGAAGCCGAGTTCGGCAGCGGCTACGAGTACGGCTACCTCTATCCCGGCTTGCAGAAGGTCGTGCAGGCCGCGGGCCGCGTCATCCGCACCGAGGCGGACCGCGGCGTGGTCCACCTGATCGACGACCGCTTCGCGCGGCCCGAGGTGCTGGCGCTGTTGCCGGGCTGGTGGGACGTGGCAACCGCCGGGCGAGGGCCCTAGCGAGGGCCCTGGCTAGGCGCCTGCCGGCTGCCGCGCGGCGCCGCCCGCGCCTGGCGGGGCCCAGGCGCATCGATGCACGCGCGCTTGCCCCGCCCGCGCGGCATCAGGCGTCGGCCATGGCCGCCCACTCCGGCCTGGCGCCGCTGGCACGCGAAGCGCGCACATCGCCCGAGCGGGCATGCCCCTCGAAGTTCTCCGCGCGCGAGGCGCGCGCGCACAGCGCCCCCATCGCGGCGCTGGCCTCCAGGGAGGTGATTTCCTGGTACGTCACCGTCTTCAGGAACTTGCCCACCCAAAGCCCGCCCGTATAGCGGCTCGCGCCGCGCGTGGGCAGCACGTGGTTGGTGCCGATCACCTTGTCGCCGAACGACACGCAGGTGTTCTCGCCCATGAACAGCGCGCCGTAGGTGGTCAGCTTCTCCAGCGCCAGGCGCGGCTCCCTGATCAGCGCCTGGACATGCTCGCTGCCGTATTCGTCCGATACCGCGAACGCTTCGTCGAGCGTATCGGCGAGAATGATCTCGCCGAAATCGCGCCAGGCCGCCTGCGCGACATCGCGCGTCGCCAGGTTCGAGAACTGGGTTTCCATCTCCTTGAGCACGGCTTCGCCCAGCGCCCTGGACGTGGTCACCAGCACCGCCGGGGAGTCCGGGCCGTGCTCGGCCTGGCTGATCAGGTCGGTGGCCACCACGAAGGGATCCGCGGCCTCGTCGGCGATGATCAGTACCTCCGTCGGGCCGGCAAACAGGTCGATGCCGACCTCGCCGAACAACTGGCGCTTCGCTTCGGCGACAAAGGCATTGCCGGGTCCGGCCAGCATGTCCACGCGGGCGATGGTCTCGGTACCGATGGCCATGGCCCCGACGGCCTGGACGCCGCCCAGCAGGTAGATCTCGTCGGCGCCGGCGAGGTGCGCCGCCGCCACCGAAGCGTCCGGAATGCGGCCGCGGTTCGGCGGCGTGCAGGCGACCACGCGCCTGACGCCCGCGACCTTCGCCGTGGTGATGATCATATGGGCCGAAGCCAGCAGCGGATAGCGCCCGCCGGGGATGTAGGCACCCACGGAGTTGATCGGGATGTTCTTCTGGCCCAGCACGATGCCGGGCTGGACTTCCGCCTCGAAATCGGTGATCGACGCCTTCTGCAGTTGCGCGAAGCGCTGCACATTGGCCTGGGCCTCGCGGATATCCGCCAGCGTCTGCGCTGGCAGCCTGGCGATGGCGTCCTCGATCTGCGCCTGGCTGAGACGGAACGAGGCCGGCTCCCAGCTATCGAACTGCTTCGAGAGATCGCGCACCGCGGCGTCGCCGCGGGCGCGGATCTGGCCGATCGCGTCCTCGACCACCTGGCGCACCTGCGGCGAGGACGATTGGGAAATATTCGTTTGGATGGCGGCTTGCTTCAGGTGGGAGATCACGTTCGCTCCAATTTTGTCAGTGGAGGCCGCCGCACGCCAGCCGGTGGCCGGCGCGCGAGGCGACCAGGTTGTTGCCGGGCGGAAAGCCTTCCGCCCCGGGTTTTCAGGACGAGCGCCGCCCTTGCCGGTGGCGGGCCACCGGGCACCGGTTGCTGCTATTCGTTGTTGCCGCCCGTGCTGTCCAGCGTCATCGGAGCGGGTCCGGTGCCGGGAGACAGCCAGCGTCGATGACGTGGCCGGACCGCGCCATGCCCGGCCAGGGGAATGTCAGGCGGCCTGTTGCTGCGCGGCGAGCGCCGCGACCACCACGATCTCGATGCGCCAGGCGGGATTGGCCAGCTTCGCCTGCACGGTGGCGCGGCACGGACACTTGCCTTGCGGCACCCAGGCGTCCCAGGCGGTGTTCATGCGCGCAATCTCGCCGATGTCGGCCAGGAAGATCTGGCACGACAGGATGCGCTCCTTGCCCGACCCCGCGGCGCCCAGCAGGCGGTCGATGGTGGCGAGGACTTCCGCGGTCTGTTCCTCGATGGTGCCCTCCAGCGTGCCGCGGGGCACCTGCCCGGCCAGGTAGACCAGGCCATTGTGGATGGTGACGTCCGACAGGCGCGGGCCGGTGTTGATTCGTGTGATGGAAGACGTGCTCATTTCCTGCTCTTTCTCCATGGCTAAGCCGTTGGTAAAAACTGGTTCTGCGCAAGGCAAGGATCGTTCAGACGAAGATCCTGCCTTCGTGCTGCCTGACGATGTCCATGACCGACTGGCGGCTGCGCCTGATGCCGGCCAGGGTGCGCGCCGCTGCCTCTTCCGCGTCGCCCGAGACGAGTACGTCGATCATCGACTCGTGCCCGTGGCGCCAGGACGCCGAGCGGTCGCTCGCGCTGATGCTCAGGTACAGCACGCGCAGCGCCTGCTCATGGAGTTGCTCGAGCATCAGCGCCAGCCGGCCGTTGCCGCATGCGCGCCCGATGCCGATATGGAACGCCGCGTTGGCCAGCAGGAACTGCCGCTTGGCTTCGGTGTCGTCCAGGTCGTACTCGCGCGTGCAGGCGTCGTTGAGCTTGACCAGCGTGGCGCGCGACACATGCCCCGCGGCCAGCCGCGCGGTATGCGGCTCCACCAGCTCGCGCGCATCGAAGATCTCCATCACGTCCTTGACGGTCAATGGCGAGACCACATGCCCCTTGCGCGGGGCGCTCACCAGCCAGCCGGACTCGGTCAGCCGCGCCAGGGCGCTGCGGATCGGGGCCTTGGTGACGCCGTACTCGTCGGCCAGCGCCTTTTCCGTGACCTCGGCGCCGGGAAGCAGGTCGCAGGTGATCACGCGGCGCTTGATATCGTCGAAGATCTGGTGCTGCAAGGGCTTCTTGCTGTCCCCGAGTTCGGGGTCCAGCAGGGGATCGCGAACGTTCATATTGTGTTTTCCTTGTAGTGGATCGCGTGCCGTCAACCGAAGCGTGCGATCGAGAATTCCTGCCAGGCATCGGACATCGACGCGTTGGCTGCCGCCATGCCGATCACGCGGCCCGTGAACGAGGCGGCTGTCAGCCCGACGTGGCCATGGCCGAACGCGCAGATCACGCGCTCCGCGCCGGGCAGCGGCCCGAGCACCGGCAGCGAATCCGGCGTGCAGGGCCGGTGCCCCATCCATTCCGAGCGCTGCCCGATATTGGCACGCGGATAGACTTCCTGCAGCGTGCGCGCCAGCTGCGTGAAGCGCGCCGGCGTCGGCGGCGCGGCGAGCCCGCCGATCTCGGCGGTCCCGGCCACCCGCAAGCCGCCGCCGATCGGCGTCACCAGTGTCTTGCGCTCCGCCCACATGACGTTGCGCGTGACGTTGACGCCCGGCTGCGCTACCTGGAGATGGTAGCCCCGATGGCTTTCGAGCGGCACCTTCCAGCCGAACGGGCGGATCAGCGCATTCGAATGGATGCCCGCCGCCACCACCACCTGGGCCGCGCGCCGCTCGCCATTGGCCGTGAAGACGCGGATGCCGCCGTCAGCACCGGCGATACGCACTACCTCATCGCGCACCAGGCGCGCCCCGCCGGCGCGCACGCAGGCATCGGCGATGCGGGCGACGAACTGCTGCGGGTTCGAGCAATGCCCGTGCCCCGGGAAAAAGATGCCGTGCCGGAACACGGGCGACAACTCGGGCTCGTACTCCGCCAGCGCCTGCGCGGACAGCAGCGTCTGCGCGATTCCCAGCCGTTCCCGCGCCGCGACGGCGGCGGCCTCCTCCTCGAACGCGGCATCGGTGCTGTAGAGGTACAGCTGGCCGACGCGATGGATCAGGTCCTGCGCTTCGGCGAATGCGATGATCGGCGCATAGTCCTCCAGCGAATTGCGCATCATCTTGCGCATGCCGGCCGCCGCCGTGTGCGACCGGGCCGGCGTGCCCGCGAAAAGAAAGCGCGCCAGCCAGGGCAACGCCGCGGGCAAGCGCCGCCAGGACACGGTGACGGGGCTTTCCGGGTCCAGCAGCCAGCCGGCCAGGTGACGGTACATGCCGGGGGTGGCCAGCGGAAAGCTGATGCCCGGGCTCAGTCCGCCGGCGTTGCCGAACGAGCAACCGAAGCCAGGTGCCTGCCGGTCCAGCAGCGTGACCTTCCGGCCTTGCAGGATCAGGTTGTAGGCGGCGGTGACGCCGATGATGCCCGCGCCGATGACCAGCACGTCGTCCTGCTCGATGGTTTGTTCTTTCATCATGCCCTCGCGGCGCCGGCAGCCTTGCGGCGCAGCAGGTAAGACACGGCAATGATCGCCAGCACCGCGCCGAACAGCAGCACGGATACCGCGGCGAGCGACGGGCTGACCTTCAGCAGTGCGTCGTCCCACATCTGCTTGGGCAGCGTGGTGAACAGCCCGCCGCTGACGAAGAGCGCGAGCGTGAGATCGTCGAACGACGTGACGAAGGCAAAGATGAAGGCCGACAGCACGCCCGGCGCGATGATCGGCAGCGTGATGCGGCGCAGCCGCGTCAGCGTGTTGGCGCCAAGGATGCTGGCTGCGTCGTCGAGGCGGCGGTCATACGACCGCAGGGACGCCGAAACGGTGATCACGACGTACGGCAGCGCGAGCGCCGTGTGGCCGATCACCAGCGCCAGGGAGGACCCCAGCCAGCCCAGGCGGGACAGCACGTAGAACAGGCCCAGCGCAACGATGATGCGCGGCAGGATCATGGGCGCGAGGATGGCGCCGAGCACGAGCGAGCGCAGCGGCAGTCGCTGGTGCGCAAAGGCAAAGGCCGCGGGAATGCCGATCACGCTGGCCAGCACCGCGGTGCCGGCCGCCACGCCGAGCGAGCGTTGGATCGCGCCCATCCACAGCGGCGAGGCGAAGATCTCCTCGTACCAGTGCAGGGTGAAGCCGGTGGGCGGCCAGTCGATGAACGCACTGGACGTGAACGACTCCGGAATCAGCAGCAGCACCGGCAGGCTGAGCGCGACGATGACGATCACCGCCACGGTGGCCGACAACCGGCCCCGGCCATCGGCGGCACCCTTGCGCGCTTGCGGCAGCGCCTGCGCCAGCGGCACCACCACGCGGTCGAGCGACTTGCCGAGGAACCAGCAGACTGCATAGGCGGCACTGCGAAGCCTGCCCCCGGCACGCGCGCCGGCCTTCGGCGCGGCGGCCTCGCCCGCCACCGTGGACAGCCCCACCAGCTTGTCGTAGCACCAGTAGATGATCAGCGTGGCGACCAGGGTCAGGACCGACAGCGCCGCGGCCAGGCCCCAGTCGAGCATCTCCTGCACCTGCTGGATGATGAGCTGCGCCATCATGGTCTGCCTGGGCGAACCCAGCAGCGACGGCGTGATGAAGAAGCCCAGCGCGGAGATGAACGTGGTCAGCCACGCCGCCGTGACGCCGGGCGCGCTCAGTGGCAGGTACACGGTGAAGAACGTCACGCCCGGCTGCGCGCCGAGCGTCTGCGCGGCCGACAGCAGGCGCCGGTCGAGCGACTCCAGGATCGGCAGCATGGTCAGGATCGCCAGCGGCAGCAATACATGCACCAGTCCGACGATGACGCTGAAGTTGGTGTAGAGCAGTTCGAGCGGCTCCTGGCTGATGCCGCTCGACGTGAGCACGCTGTTGACCACGCCGGTGCGGCCGAGGATGACGATCCAGGCGATGGTGCGCACCAGGAAGCTGGTCCAGAACGGCAGCAGCACGCCGAGCCAGAGCAACTGGCGCCATCCGCCCGACGCCCGCGAGATCGCCGCGGCCACGGGGAACCCGGCGATCACGGCAACCGTGGCCGCGACTGCCGACAGGTACAGGCTGTGGCCGAGTACCTGCATATAGACCGGCGTGCTCGCCAGCCGCGTGAAGGCGGACGAGGAGAATCCGCCGGCGCCGAACAGCGACGCGCAGAGCAGCAGGACCACGGGAACGAACACGGTGGCGGCCAGGAACAGCAGCGTCGGCGTGACCAGCGCCGGGCCGGTCCATTGCCGCGCGGCAAGCGATTGACTAGCCATGCTGGGCTCCGAAGATCATGGCATCCGCCTCGTTGAAATGAACCGCGCTGCTGCTGCCCGCGCCCTCGGCCCGGCCCGCGCGCGTCAGGCCCACCGCCACCAGGCGCTGGCCATCGGCGAGCACGACGTGCTGGCGCGACAGCGAACCCATGACCACGCTGTCCTCGATGCGGCAGGGCAGGTGGTTGGCGCTGCTGTCGGCCACGCTCATGGAGACGCGCAGCGACTCCGGTCGCACCAGCATCACCGCCTCATGGCCCGGCTCGACCGCTTGCGCCAGCCGCCCGCGCAGCTGCTGCCCCGACGCGGTGCGCAGGCAGGCAAGCTGCCGCTCGCCGTCGACCGATTCAAGCACCCCACGCAGGCAGTTCGACTCGCCGAGGAACTGGCCGGCGAACAGGCTCTGCGGTGCGAAGTAGAGCGATTCCGGCGTGCCGATCTGCTCGATCCTGGCATTGTTCATCAGGCAGATGCGATCGGACATGGTCATCGCCTCTTCCTGGTCGTGGGTGACGTACAGCACCGTGATGCCGAGCTGCTTCTGCAATTGCCGGATCTCCGCCTGCATATGGATGCGCAGCGACTTGTCCAGCGCCGCCAGCGGCTCGTCCATCAGCACGATCGACGGCTTGTGCACGATCGCGCGCGCCAGCGCCACGCGTTGCTGCTGCCCTCCCGAGAGCTGCGCCGGGAAGCGGTCGCGGATGCCCGGCAGCTTGATCAGGGCCAGGATCGCATCGACCTCGCGGGCGATGGCCTCCTTGCCCATATTGCGCATGCGCAGCGGGAAGGCGATGTTCTCGCCCACCGTCATGTGCGGGAACAGCGCATAGCTCTGGAACATCATGCCGATATCGCGCCGGTAGGGCGGTGCGCGCGTGGCGTCCTTCTGCTCGATCCAGATGCTGCCCGAGGTCGGCGGCACAAGGCCGGCGATCATCATCAGCAGCGTCGTCTTGCCCGAACCCGACGGCCCGAGCAAGGTCACGAACTCGCCCTGCCGCACGGCGAGATCGGTCGGCTCCAGCGCACAGGTATCGCCGTAGTGCTTGGACAGGCATTCGATGCGCAGCTTTTCCGCGCGCTGCGGGCACGCCTGCGGCGGCGTGGCGCCGGCCTCGGCCTGGCCCGGTGCCTGATGGTCGTGCGCGGCGTCGCCGGCGTCTTTCCTGGCTACCATTTTCATGCTCTGCATCCTTTGCTCGCAGCCGGGTTCATGCCAGCAGCCAGGTGTTGAACGATTCCGTCATCCTGTCCTTGTTGTTGCCCCAGTAGCGCGCATCGATCTGGATCGCGGTGGCCAGGTTGTCGGGATGGGTGGGCAGCGACTTTGCGCGCACCGGGTCGATGTACTTGTAGGCGTTGGGGTTGGAAGGCCCGTACGCGAGGCGCCTGGTGTATTCGGCCTGCCGCTGCGCGTCGCAGGTGAACTTGATGAACTCGCGGCACAGCTCCGCCTTGGGCGAGCCCTTGAGAATGCAGAAGCCTTCGGTGCTCCACAGGCCCTGGTTCCAGATGATCTTGACGGGCGCCCCTTCATCGATGGCGGCCTGCGCACGGGCGTTCCAGGTGGGGCACATGTCGACCTCGCCGCTCTTTAGCATCTGCGAGGTCTGCGCGCCGCTGGTCCACCACACCTGGATATCCTTCTTGATGCGCGCCAGCCCCTCGAAGGACGCCTTCGCATCGATCGGGTAGACCGACCCGGCGTTGCCGCCCATGCCGAGGAAGGCTTCCTCCAGCGTGTCCTGCGGATGGCGGCGCAGCGCGCGGCGTCCGGGGAAGTTCTTCACGTCCCAGAAGTCCTTCCACGATGCGGGCACGGCGCGGCCCTTGAACTTGTCGGTGCGCACCGCCAGCACGGTCTGCAGCAACAGCGTCGCGATCATGTACTGGCTGTTGTACTTGTCCGGGATCTCCGGCGCCTTGACCCTGACCTCTTCCAGGAAGACTCCGGTCCTGGGGTCGGTCAGCACTTCCTGCGACTGCCGGTTCAGGAGCGCCAGGTCCCACGCATAGTTCCTGGCCTCGACCATGCCCTTGATCATCGCGGTGGGATCGGACTGCGCCACGATCGGCACGACCTCGATGCCCGTCGCGGCCTTGAAGGGCTTGTAGAAGGCTTCGGCGAACGCGTCCGCATACGGGCCGCCCGGGTCCCGGACGACGATGCGCTTTTCCTGCGCACGCGCCGTGCCTCCGATATAGGGAAACGCCAGGCCGGCAACGGCCGCCCCGGCGAGTTGGTGGATGACTTTGCGTCGGGCTCCGTCAACTTTCCCCGACTTCATTTTGCGCGCGGCGACCATTTCGGCTCCTGGGATGGGATCATCAGCGCCAGCGTTTGCTGACATGTCACGATCATAGTAGACATGTCACAGAGGGACGTCAAAGAAAAATGAGGCGGGGTAAACGCTTAGTGCGCCCCCCTCGCCCACTTGCATTCCACGTCACCCCGATCCGCGCGGGCGGGCTATGCCCGGACCTGCCGCGCCAATGCAAAGGGGCCGCACGCGCGGCGTGCAGCCCCTTGTCCCGCCTCGCCAGCCAGTCCTTCGCCGTCGGGCAGAAATGTGATCGTCGCCCCCCTCGCCTTGCCGGGCGGCCCCTCCTTCGTGACACCACGACGTACCGCTGCCCCTTCTTGCCGGGGGCGTGCGTGTCGTCTTGGTCATCTCCCCGCGATCTGCGCCTTGTGGAAAAAAACCATCCGCGCTTGCCTCGCGCGGCGCTCCGCTAGTCCTCGCTGCTACCGCTCGCCGGAGCCTGGCTAGTGCCAAGCATGCGGGCAATGGCCACCGCCTCGGCCGGCGCGAACTGCAGCACGCATTCGCGCGTGAGCGCCAGCGTGTAGGAGAAAGCCATGGCGCGATCCCCGAAGGTGCGGTTGAGCATGAAATGGGCCGCGGGCGCGCCGCGGTCGGCCAGCTTCGACAACCGCACCAGTGCCCCCCACGAGCCGTCCTCCACCCGCATGATGTCCACCTCGATGGCGTAGCCCGCCTCGACGTGGATCCTGGCCGTTCCTGCCGGCCGGCGTTCCTCTTTGTCCACCACCATTTCCAGTTTCCTCCATGAATCGGCTCCAAGAATCAACCTCGGACAACCACCGCGCGCACGGCATGGCGCGCGCGACCTGCGTCCCGCGGCGCGCGGCTCCCCCGCGTGCCTCGAGCGTAAAAACCGTTGTGCCGGCCACCCGCTCCCTGCGTCAGCGCCGTGGCGCCAGCGGCGGCGCGGTGGACTGGCGCTGCACCAGGCCGCTGGGGAAACACATGCGGGTCGGCGCCAGTTCCGGCTGTGCCAGCCGCATCACGACCCGGCGCACCATGGCCTCGGCCATCTCGCCGAAGGGCATGGCCACCGAGGTCAGCGCGGGATTGGTGTAGGCGCACATGCCGATATCGTCCATGCCGATCACGGAAACGTCGGCCGGCACCGACAAGCCAGCCTGGTGCAGGCCCGACATCAGCCCGATGGCCATCATATCGTTGACCGCGATCAGCCCGGTGGGACGCGATTTGCTGCGTGCCAGCCGCATGCCCTCGAGCTGGCCGAGCTCGGCCAGCTCGGCGTCGCCATAGTAAGCGCTTGGCGGGCACTCGAGCACCTCCGCGCCGTCTCCAATGCCGGCCTCGCGCGCGGCGGCGAGAAAACCATCGATCTTGCAGGCGCGGCTGACGGTGCGCCCGGCAGGCATGACGAAGGCAATGCGCCGGTGGCCCAGGGCAATGAGGTGCGAGGCGGCGAGATGGCCCGCCTGGAAGTTGTCGGGCTGGACGTGGTCGATGCGCGCCGGCACCCTGGGATCGACGCCGCCGTCATAGCTCACCATCGCCAGGCCCTGGCGCGCGGGCGCCTCGAAGTGCAGCTCGTCGGTCAGGGAGGAGACGATGATCACGCCGTGCACGCCGAAGGAGAGCAGGTCGTCGAGCATGCTCGCTTCCTGGTCGCGGTCGCGGTTGGTATTGCCCAGCAATACGCGGAAGCCGGTCTGGCGCTGCGCCTCGGCTTCGATCAGGACCGCGAACTGCCCGTACATGGGATTGGCGGTGGACGGCACGAGCAAGCCCAGCATCGGCGTCTGCCCGGTCTTGAGCTGGCGCGCGACCTGGCTGGGGCGAAAGCCCAGCGTGCGGATAGCCTGCTCCACGCGCGCGAAGGTGGCGGGATTGAGCCGCTCGGTACGGCCGTTGAGCACGTTGGAGACGGAGCTGACGGATACGTTTGCCAGCCTGGCCACATCTTGTATGGTTGCCATGTTCGGGTTCTCAGGCCAGCTTCCATGCGTTGCTGGCCGGCGTGCTGGTGTTCCGCGAACTCGATGCGCGCGCGGTGGTGCGGCTGTTCGTGCGCGCCGCGGCCATGGCCGGAGGCATCCTCTTCGTGTTTGCCACTGCCTCGAGCCTGGCCTTCTCGCTTTCGGTGCAGCAGCTGCCCGCGCTGATGCAGGCGGCCCTGACCGGGCTGGCCGCCCACGACGGCAGTGGCGCCTTCGTCCTGGTCGCGGCGCCGCTGATGATCTTGTTCGGCACCTGCCACGCTTCTTGCTTATGGTGCGCCGCAACGGCCGTGGGTGGAATCAAGGTCTTAAGTGTTTCAGTAAAACGGTTTACTAAAACGATTTACAGGATGATAGGCGAGTGCGGGGCAAATGCAAGTGCCCCGCCGAAATCGCACCACCGCACCGGCGCGGCGGCGCGCCGGCATGGAATTCGACAGCAAGACACGGAGTGATCGGCGAGGAATCCTGGCCTAGAGTTGGCTTCATCGCCATCTATGCAAAGGAGTCCGCCATGCAAGGCATGCCATCCACCTCACAAGGCAAGATCGCCGGTCCTGGCCTCGCGCCAGTCCGCTACGCGATCGGCGCCTGCGCGCTTGGCTACGTGCTGGTCGCGCAAAGCGAACGCGGCGTCTGCGCCTTGCTCCTCGGCGAGGATGAGCAGGCGCTGCACGGCGAACTGCGCGCGGCCTTCCCCGCCGCCACGCTGCGGCGGGCGCAACCAGACCTGGCGGGGCTTCTGGCGCGGGCCGCCAGCCTGGCTTCGTCGCCCGGAAGTGCCTGCGACCTGCCCCTGGACATTGGCGGCACCGCCTTCCAGCAGCGGGTATGGCAGGCGTTGCGCGCGGTACCGGCAGGCAGCACGGCAAGCTATGCCGACATCGCCGCACGCATCGGCCGGCCCGCAGCGGCGCGCGCCGTGGCCGGTGCTTGCGCAGCCAACCTGCTGGCCATCGCCATTCCCTGCCACCGCATCGTGAAGCAGGACGGCGCGCTCTCCGGCTATCGCTGGGGGGTGCAACGCAAGCGCGAACTGCTGCAGCGCGAGGCGCGGGCATGAAGGCAGACCATGCAATGGCAGATAGCGGCGGCGCATTGACGGGCGGCGCGCAGGCGGCTGGCCGGCATGCCGATACGTTGCCCTGGGATGCCATCGGCGAAGAACTGGAGCGCCAGGGCTGCGCCGTCATCGCCGGGCTGCTCGCACCGCAGGCCTGCGATGCGCTGGCCGCGCTCTACCCGCGCGAGGACCTGTTCCGCTCACGCGTGGTCATGAGCCGCCACGGCTTCGGCCGTGGCGAATACAAATACTTCAGCTATCCGCTGCCCGGCCTGGTCGAGGCCTTGCGCGGCGCGCTCTATGCGCATCTCGTGCCCGTGGCCAACCGCTGGAACGCCGCGATGGACATCGGCATCCGCTATCCGGCACGGCACGCCGATTTCCTGCGCCGCTGCCACGATGCCGGCCAGGCGCGCCCCACCCCGCTGATCCTGCAATACGGGCCGGACGACTACAACTGCCTGCACCAGGACCTGTACGGCGAGCATGTGTTTCCGCTGCAGGTAGCCATCCTGCTGTCCGAGCCGGGCAGGGATTTCACCGGCGGCGAATTCGTGCTGACCGAACAGCGCCCACGCATGCAGTCGCGCGCCGAGGTGGTGCCGCTGCGCAAGGGCGACGCCGTGGTGTTCGCGGTGAACCAGCGCCCGGTGCAGGGCACGCGCGGCAGCTATCGTGTCAAGCTGCGCCACGGCGTGAGCCGGCTGCGTTCGGGACACCGGCATGTGCTTGGCATCATCTTCCACGACGCCGCCTAGCGGCATGCGGCATGCGGCACAAGCCACGGCGTGCGCAACGCGCGGCATCGGCATACAGTGAGCATCATGAAAGCAAAGAAGGCAACGGCGGCAACGAAGGCAACGACCGAACACGACCCGCGCTGGGCCCGCGTGCTGGCGCGCGACCCGGCGGCGGACGCCGACTTCGTCTATGCGGTGAAGACCACCGGCATCTACTGCCGCCCGAGCAGTCCTTCACGGTTGCCGCGCCCGGAAAACGTGGAGTTCTTCGATACACCGGCAGCCGCCGAGGCTGCCGGCTACCGCCCGAGCAAGCGGGCCGCGGCGGACCAGTCAGCAATGGCGGCCCAGCATGCCGCGCTGATTGCCGAGGCCTGCCGCCAGATCGAGAACGCGGACGAGCCGCCCGCGCTCGACGCACTCGCCAGCCAGGCCCGCCTGAGCCCGTTCCACTTCCACCGCGTGTTCAAGGCCGTCACCGGGCTTACGCCCAAGGCCTATGCCGGCGCCCACCGCGCACGCAAGCTGCGCGACCGGCTGGGGCGCGCCGGCTCCGTCACCGAAGCCATCTACGACGCCGGCTTCAACTCGAACAGCCGCTTCTACGAAACCTCCGGCCAGATGCTCGGCATGACCGCAAGCCGCTACCGCGCCGGCGGCGCCAACACGGATATCCGCTTTGCCGTGGGCGAGTGCTCGCTCGGCTCCATCCTGGTGGCGCAGAGCGAGCGCGGGGTCTGCGCGATCCTGCTCGGCGACGACCCCGATGCGCTCGCGCGCGAGTTGCAGGACCAGTTCCCCAAGGCCAACCTGATCGGCGGCGACGCCGGCTTCGAGCAGTTGATCGCGCAGGTGGTCGGGCTGATCGAAGCGCCGTCGCTGGGCTTCGACCTGCCGCTCGATGTACGCGGGACCGCCTTCCAGGAGCGCGTGTGGCAGGCGCTGAGGGAGATCCCGCCCGGCTCCACCGCCAGCTACGCGGAGATTGCCGCGCGCATCGGCGCGCCGAAGGCGGTGCGGGCGGTGGCGCAGGCATGCGGCGCGAACCATATCGCCGTGGCGATTCCCTGCCATCGCGTGGTGCGCAGCGACGGCCAGCTATCGGGGTATCGCTGGGGCGTGGAGCGCAAGCGGAGCTTGCTGGAGCGCGAGGGGCAGGCTTGACCGCGGCGCGCAACTGGACCCTGGTCGGGCCGGACGGCAAGCCATACCAAAGTCCGGCGCCCGGCACGCTGGGCGGCCACCGCGGCGGGCGCCTGTACGGCCGGCTCGATTGCCGCAGCGCGCTGCGCGCCATCGCCCGCGGCGGCTATGCGCCGCAACGCGTGTTCTTTCTCGACGAGGCACATGCCATCGCGGCAGGCTACCGGCCGTGCGCGGCGTGCATGCCAGTGGCGTACGCCCGCTGGAAGGCAGCCGCTCTTCCGCCCATTCCACCGCCTTGAACAGGATCACGCCTGGCGCGCAGCAGCGCCAGCGCGACGAACACCGCAGCTGCCGGCTTTGACTCGACCACCGGTCCACCACGCCCACCACGAAACCAGCGAGGCCACAATGCCGTGGCCGCCCGACCCGGTAACGGCAGATGCCCGAACAAGCAGTGCACCAGCGCTCAGGGGCATCACCACGAAACAAGCACCTCTCGCAGTGTAGTGGCCGTCAGCGCCGGTACCGGCAGATTCCAGCAGAACCGACACACCCACCACGAATCCGCAAATCCCGTAACCCCTGGATGCTTCTGCCCCTCCGGCCAGGAGTCCGCTTTCTTGGCCTACTTTCTTTTCGGACAAAAGAAAGTAGGTCGCGCCGGGGGCGCGAAAGCCTTTGACGTTGACGTTGACGTTGACGTTGACCTTAAGATTTTGCCTTTGATGTTGACGTTGACTTTGAGAATTCGCCTTCGAAGTTGTCTTCGACATTAAAACCAAAGCCTTTACGCCCTAGACGTTGACCCTGAAGCCAAGACTATCCCTCCCCCCAAGAAACCAATAACAAACCCGATAACAAACCATTTCCCCCACCCACAGCACATCAGGCATACCATAACAAAACCCCACCTCCCCATGCTGCAACGCAATACAGCAACGGCGCATGAGGCGCCACACGCCATCGATCCACCACCTCAGGGAATCCCATGCGCGACCGCTATCTCTCCCATCTCCGCGACACCCTCGACACCATTCGCGCCGACGGCTTCCACAAGGCGGAGCGGGTCATCGCCAGCCCGCAGGCGGCCGATATCCGGCTGGCCGGCGGCGAGCATGTGCTGAATTTCTGTGCCAACAACTATCTCGGCCTGGCCGACGACCCGCGCCTGATCGAGGCGGCGCGCCGCGGGCTGGAGCAGGACGGCTTCGGCATGGCGTCGGTGCGCTTCATCTGCGGCACGCAGTCGGTGCACAAGACGCTCGAGGCGGTGCTGGCGAAATTCCTCCACACCGGCGACAGCATCCTGTACTCGAGCTGCTTCGACGCCAACGGCGGCCTCTTCGAGACGTTGCTCGACGACCAGGACGCGGTCATCAGCGACGAGCTCAACCACGCCAGCATCATCGACGGCGTGCGCCTGTGCAAGGCGAAGCGCTACCGCTACCGCAACAACGACATGGCCGACCTGGAAACCCGCCTGCGCGAGGCGGACGCGGCCGGCGCGCGCTTCAAGCTGATCGCCACCGACGGCGTGTTTTCCATGGACGGCATCATCGCCGACCTGCGCTCGATCTGCGACCTGGCCGACAAGTACGGCGCCCTGGTGATGGTGGACGACTCGCACGCGGTGGGATTCGTCGGCGAGCACGGGCGCGGCACGCCGGAACTGTGCGGCGTGGAAGGCCGCGTGGACATCATCACCGGCACGCTGGGCAAGGCGCTGGGGGGCGCCTCCGGCGGCTACGTGGCGGCCCACCGCGAGATCGTGGAACTGCTGCGTCAGCGCTCGCGCCCCTACCTGTTCTCCAACTCGCTGGCGCCCAGCATCGCCGCCGCCACGCTGAAGGTGCTCGATCTGCTGGCCAGCGCGGAAGGCGCCGCGCTGCGCATGCGCGTGCGCGAGAACGGCGAGCACTTCCGCCGCGAGATGACCGCGCTGGGCTTCACGCTGGTGCCCGGCCAGCACCCCATCATCCCGGTGATGCTGGGCGACGCCGCGCTGGCCACCGGCATGGCCGATGCCTTGCTGGCCGAGCATGTGTACGTGGTCGGCTTTTCCTTCCCCGTGGTGCCCAAGGGCCGCGCGCGCATCCGCACGCAGATGAGCGCCGCGCATACCGCCGAGCAGATCGATCGCGCGGTGGCCGCCTTCGCCAAGGTGGGCAGGAAATTCGGCGCCATTGCCTGAAGCCGCAACCCGCGCCAGCACAGGAACCCAGCCATGAAAGCCCTCGCCAAACTCGAACGCGCGCCCGGCCTGACACTGACCGACGTGCCCGAGCCGGAAGTCGGCCACAACGATGTGATGATCCGCATCCGCCAGACCGCCATCTGCGGCACCGACATCCATATCTGGAAATGGGACGAGTGGGCGCAGCACACCATCCCGGTGCCGATGCAGGTGGGACACGAATACGTGGGCGAGATCGTCGCCATCGGGCAGGAGGTGCGCGGACTGTCGATCGGCGACCGCGTCTCCGGCGAGGGACACATCACCTGCGGCTTCTGCCGCAATTGCCGCGCCGGACGCCGGCACCTGTGCCGCAATTCGGTGGGCGTGGGCGTGAACCGCCCGGGCGCCTTTGCCGAATACCTGGTGATTCCGGCCTTCAACGCCTTCCGCATCCCCGACGACATCCCTGACGAGATCGCCGCCATCTTCGACCCGTTCGGCAACGCCACCCATACTGCACTGTCGTTCAACCTGGTGGGCGAAGACGTGCTCATCACCGGCGCCGGCCCGATCGGCATCATGGCCGCCGCCATCGCCCGCCATGTGGGCGCGCGCAATGTGGTGATCACCGATGTCAACGACTACCGGCTCGAGCTGGCCCGCAGGATGGGCGCCACGCGCGCGGTCAACATCGGGCAGGAAAACCTGAAGGATGTCGCGGCCTCGCTGCACATGACCGAGGGCTTCGACGTCGGCATGGAGATGTCGGGCGTGCCGAGCGCCTTCGCCACCATGCTCGAGCACATGAACCATGGCGGCAAGATCGCCATGCTCGGCATCCCGCCGTCGAAGATGGCGATCGACTGGAACCAGGTCATCTTCAAGGGCCTAGAGATCAAGGGCATCTACGGCCGCGAGATGTTCGAGACCTGGTACAAGATGGTCGCCATGCTGCAAAGCGGGCTCGACCTGACGCCCATGATCACCCACCGCTTCCGCGCGGACGACTTCCAGGCCGGCTTCGCTGCCATGCTCTCGGGCAACAGCGGCAAGGTGGTGCTGGACTGGACCGGCGGCACGGGCGCACCCGCCGCGCCCCCGGCTTCCTCTCCCGCCGCTTAATAAATCACAAGACCGACAGATAACAGGGAGGGCAGGAAAGCCTGCTCGCCCGGGCTACCCGCGTCCGGCGCAAAGGCCAGCGGCCACAGCGCCGGCCATTTCTGCGCCCAGCAGCAGGCATGGGTGGCGCCTTCCACCAGATGGACGGGCGGTCGCCGGGCGGCGGGAAAGCGCGCGGCATAGGCCGCGGCCACCTCGCGCGTGACATTGGTGTCCTGCGCGCCCACGAAGTGCAGCTGCGGAATGTCCTGCAGCCGGCGCCAGTCGTCGGCGGGGTTGAGCGAGCCTTCGAGTGCCGGCACGCCGTGCAGGGTGGTCCACGCCAGCGGCTCCAGGTTGCCCGCCACGGTCACCAGGCGCGCGACATCCTGGCGCCGTGCCGCCACCAGCGCCGCCACCGCGCCGCCGCCCGAGTAGCCCACCAGGACGATCCGGCGCGCGCCGAAGCGCTGCTTGAGCGCGTCGATGGCCTGGCCGGTGGCCTCGACCACCTCGGTGGAGAAGCGCCGCCCGGTCCACCAGGCCGTGCCGCAGCCGCGCAGGTCTTGGTCGTCGACGAATTGGCACGGACGCGCAAGGTATGCCGCGGCGCCCCGGACATGCGCCAGGGCGAGTTCGAGGGCCACCGGGCGCAGCGGGGTCGGATCGTCGGAGGGCTGCGTCGGGCTGAGCCAGGCCAGGCCGTCGCCTTCGATGTAGACGGCCAGCGTATCGGCCGCGGCGGCCGCGACGGCCGGTGCCGGCGCATAGGCGGTCAGCACGAAATCCCGTGTGGGCAGGCGGAGTTTCTGCCAGCCATGGGTGAGCGCCAGCGCGTCGGCGGCCTGCCGGCGCCCGGCAGGAGAGAAATGGGTACAGGCGGCCAGCAGCAGGGCCGCCAGCAGGATCAGGACCTTGGTCCGCACGAATGAAAGACCAGGCGAATAACGGGGAGGCGACACACGCAAAGACACACGGATTGAAGTAAGGAAGAAATCAAGGCGGTACCGGTTCCCCGGCACCTTGAGCACCACATAACAACAAGAAAGCAAGAAAGCAAGAAAGTCGCGAACACAAACAAGCGGCAAGTCTACTTCAGCGGCTTGCCTGACACTGAGCAACGAAGGCACCTACGGCAACTCGCCGGTGGCGGCGCAGAGCGCCAGCGTCGACGGCTATCGCCTGATCGGCTACGGCAGCTACAGCCTGGATGCGCGCACCGACGTCAGCGTGCAGGCAGACTTCGGCACCGGCCACAACGAAGGCCAGCGCAAGAGGTGCGTGACCGCTTCACCAACCAGACCGCTTCGGTGAAGCTCCGCCTGCCGTTCTGAGGCGCCCGGGGCAGTCGGCGCAGGCAAGGCTGACAAGGCTGGGCTGACAAGGAGAAAGGGGAGGCACGCCGGGAGGCGTGCCTCCCCTTTTTTACGTGGCGCGGATGCCCTGCCGTGCGTGCCTGGCGCGCTTGCGCCGCCGACAGGCGCGGCATTCGCCGCCCGTCGCCCAGTCACGCCGGTGTAACACCGCGACATGTTTTCCACCGCGATTATTTCGCGCCCCGCTCCTATAGTTCGTCCCGTTGCCACGTCGCAGTGCGCGGCCAGACCCGAACCTGAAGGACATCCCATGACATCCCGTTACGTCTTCGCAGCCACCGCCTCGCTGATCATCCTTGCAAGCACCCCGGCCTTCGCGGGCTGGTCCGGCCACGGCACGGCCTACACGCCGCACGGCACTTATAACGGCGCGCACTTCGGATCGTGCTCAGGCGGCAGCTGTTCGCACGCCGGCGGTGTCGTCGGCCCCTACGGCGGGCTCGCGACCAACACCGGCACGGTGACCCGTACCGCGCCGGGGCAGTTCTCCAACGCCGGCACCGCGACCGGGCCGAACGGTCGTTCGGTCCAGCATGCCGGCGACACCAGCTGCGCAGGCGGCACCTGCTCGCACACCGGCGATGTCACCGGGCCCAATGGCCAGACCGCCGCCACGGCGGGCAGCGTGACGCGCGAGGCGCCGGGCCAGTATTCCTCATCCGGCACGGTCACCCGTTCGAACGGCAACACTGTCAGCCATGCGGCATCGACCAGTTGCGCCGGGTCGACATGTGCCCGCTCGGGCACGGTGACGGGTGCGGACGGCGGCACCGTCACGCACGGCGGCACCGCGACCCGCGTGGCGCCGGGTGTCGTGACGACCACCGGCGGCACCACGGTCGTACACGGCAGCACGGTAACGACCGGCGGTACGGTGACGACGGTAGGGGCCACGGTTGCAGTCGGTGCCGCGCCGGCGGTCATCGCCCCGGCGCCCGTGGTCGTCGCGCCCGCCCCGGCCGTGGTCGCCCCGGCGGCGGTGGTAGTCGCCCCGACGCCGGTGGCGGTCGCCCCGGCGCCGGTGGCCTATGTGCCGCCGCCGCCCCCGCAGCCGGTCTACGTCGCGCCGGCGCCCAAGGTGGTGTATGTCGCGCCCCCGCCGCCCAAGGTCGTGTACGTCGCACCGCCGCCGCCGAGGGTCGTCTATGTCGCGCCGCGCGCGGTCTATTTCGCGCGGGCGCCGCGTGCGGCGGTATGGGTACCGGCGCACTGGGCTGGCGGCGTCCTGGTACCCGCGCACTGGGCGTAACGGCACCATCATCCACCCGGTATCCGGTCCTTCCGGTCCTTCCGGTCCTTCCGGTCTTTCCAGCCCTTTCAACCCTTCGGCATCCATCACCAGGCCGGCACCGAGTGTCGGCTACACCACGGAGTCCATCATGAAGAAGATGATCGCAGTTCTTATCTTGTGTATTGTTTCTGCAGGCGCGTCCGCTCAGGTCGCCGCGCCGCCCGCGGGTGGCGGTGCCCGGATCGAGCGTGCGATGCAGCAATTGCAGGCGCGCTTCGCCAGCGCCAACACGACGCACGACGGCAAGCTGACCCGGGACCAGGCGGCGGCCGGCATGCCGATGGTCGCCAGCCGCTTCGACGAAATCGACACGCAGCGCGCCGGCTACGTCACGTTGGCGCAGATCGAGGAATTCATGAGACAGAAATCGATGGCCCGCTGATTCCCCGATCATCGCCGGAGACGCACCATGGAGCAGTCGAACAGGATCATCGTGCTCGATGATGAAGCCGAGTTGCGCAATATGCTGCAACGGTTCCTGACCGGGCACGGCTTCCAGGTGCGCGTGGTCGCCGACGGCAAGCGCCTCGACCGCTACCTGCAGCGCGAGCCGTACGACCTGCTCGTGCTGGACCTGATGATGGAGCCGGAAGACGGCCTGACCATCTGCCGCCGGCTACGCGCCGAAGGACAGACACTGCCGATCCTGATGCTGACCGCCAAGGGCGATCCGGTCGACCGGGTGGCCGGGCTGGAGACCGGCGCCGACGACTACCTCGCCAAGCCGTTCGTGCCGGACGAGCTGGTCGCGCGCATCCGTGCGCTGCTGCGCAGGCAGAGAATGGCGGCCGGCGAGCCGACCGTGACCTCGCAGACCCTGCGCTTCGGCGAATTCCAGTTCGACGTCGGCAAGCAGACGCTGATGCTGCGCGGCGAACCGGTCGAGGTGCATTCCGCGCAGATGCTGCTGTTGCACGCCCTGGGGTCGTCGCCGAACCGGCCGGTGAGCCGCGAGAACCTGCTCGCGCGCGCCCGCGGCCGCGACCACGACGCGCTCGACCGCAGCATCGACGTGCAGATCCTGCGGCTGCGCCAGATCCTCGAAGAAGATCCTTCGAAGCCGCGTTTCATCAAGACCGTGTGGGGCGTAGGCTATATGCTGATCGCCGGCATCGAGTCGTGATGCGGCTCGCGCTGCCCCGTTCGCTGCTCGCGCGCAACATCGCCTTGCTGGTGGCGCTCGTTGCGCTCACCCAGGTCTGCTCGCTCACTGTCTTGCTGCATTTCGTGCAGCGCCCGCACATCGAACGCGCGGCGGTCATCTTTTCCAACTACGTGAAGACGCTCGATGGCGTGCTTGCCGCCATGCCGGCCGACGAGGGCCGCGCGGCGGCCGCGCGGCTTGGCGCCATGGCGCAGCCGCCCGGGCAAGTCGCACTCGAGCCGCCGCCCAGTCCGGTCCGCATTTTTCGTACGTACCAGCGCGATGTCTTCATGGAAGCATTGCAGCGCTATCTGCCGCCGGACATGCCGGTACGATGGCAGACCGGCGAGGGGGACGCGGAGCGGCTATGGATCCGCGTGCATGTGGCCGGCGCGCCCAGCTGGATCGCCTTGCCGATGACCGAAGACGCGCGCGCGAGCGGCATCGCCGCCGCGCTCGCGCTGTCGGCGGCCTTTGCGTTGCTCGCGGCACTCACGGGCTACCTGATCCAGCTGCACATCAACCGTCCGCTGCAGGACCTGGCACGGGCGGCGCGCCACGTCAGCGCCGGCGAAGCCCCGGTGCCGCTGCCCACGGACGGGCCGACCGAGATCGCCCAGGTGAGCGGCGCGTTCAACCAGATGACGCAGGCCTTGCAACAGGCCGAAGCGACCCGCACGCTGATGCTGGCCGGCGTGTCGCACGACATCCGCACGCCGCTGACCAAGCTGCGCCTCGCCATGGCGATGGCGATCCCGCGCGGCGCCGACGACACCTTCGTGGCATCGGTGGAGGGCTATCTCGACCAGATCGACACCATCCTCCAGCAGTTCATGGACTACGCGGGCAGCGGCGAGCGCGAGGTCCCGCAGCCCGGCGATGTCGATGCGCTCATCAGCCAGCTCGCGGCGGATTTCGCGGGGCTCGGGCACGAGTTCGAGCTGTCGCTCGGCGGCATGCCGGTGTTCCCGTTCAGGCCGGTAAGCCTGATGCGCCTGCTGATGAACCTGATGCAGAACGCGGTCGTCTACGGACGGGCGGGTTTTGCCGTGCGCACCTGGGCCGAAGGCGATACGGCGTACGTCGCCGTGTGCGACCGGGGCAACGGCATCGGCGCGGAGGAACTGGAACAGCTCAAGGCGCCGTTCAGCCGCGGCAGGAACGCGCGCGGCCATTCGGGCGGCACCGGGCTCGGACTCGCGATCGTCGAACGCATCGCGCGCCTGCATGGCGGCTCGCTGCGGTTCCGCGCGCGCGACGGCGGCGGTCTCGAAGCGGTGGTGGCACTGCCGCTGAAAGGGCATTCCGCGTAGAGGCGGGACACGCCGCCCCCAATCCCCCCCTTATTCCCTCGATTGCCCTGCGCCCCACCGCACTATCATCGCGGGCGATCCCGCCGTGCGGTCCCCGCCGGCAAGCCATCCCCGACAGCGTTCACCCATGACCGACAACCTGCCACACACGCACGGCGCAACCACCCTGCCTCTCTACGCGCTCCCGGCCCGCGGCCTGGCCGTGGGCGTGTTCGATCTCTTCCATGTCGGCCACCTGCGCTACCTGCAATACATCCGCGCGCGCTGCGCCACGCTGGTGACGGTGGTCACGCGCGATGCCACCGTGCTGGCCAGGAAGGGGCGCACGCCGGCCGTGCCGGAGGCCGAGCGGCTGGAAATCGTGCGGGGGCTGGGGTGGGTGGACGAGGCCTTGCTCCAGCCGGGCGGGCTGGATGACACCGAAGGCGCGGTGCGCTGGGTGGCGGACCTGGGAGTCGATCACGTCTTCATCGGCGAGGACTGGCGCGGCAGCGCGCGCTGGGAGCGGCTGGCGCCACGGCTGGCGGCGCTCGGCATCGGGCTGAGCTGGACGCCGCGCGCCAGCGAGGTCTCGACCACGGCGCTGCGCGAGCGCATTCTGGCCAGCCTGGAGCGCGCCGCTTAACGGTGCGTAGCGGTGCGGGCGCGGCGCTTCAGGCTGGCGGGCGCAACCCGGCCAGCCGGCCTTCGAGCACCCCGCCGATGCGCAGCAGCAGCCTGTCTTCCGGCGTATGGCGCTCCAGCACCAGCCGCACGAGCCGCAGCGCCTTCTCCCAGTAGCCGTTCAGGCAGGCATTGGCGATGCGCGAGTAGGCATACCACTGCGTCAGGGCGGAGAAGCCAAGCAGGTTATGCGCGCCGATGATGGTGTCGAAGGCCGGATCCGGCACGCGCCAGGCCTTGCCATAGACCGCCTCGAGCCAGCCATGCGGATCCTGCAGCTGCCACACCTGACCGGCGGGGCTGCCGGCTTGTTCAAGTTGCAGCGGGCCGGGGAAGCGGGTCACGCGCTGGTGGCTGGCGGGCGTGCCGCCGCCGGTCCAGAAGCCGCCCAGCAGCGTGGCACCATCCGCTTGCGGCTGCAGGCCGCAGAGGTCCAGCACCACGTCCAGGCGCGGATGATGGTAGGTCGCCATATTGTCGATGGCGAAGACAGGCTGCGGGCGCTGCCAGCCGTGGGCGCTCAGGATGGCGTGCGCGGCCGGCAGTTCCGCCACCAGCAGGCCCAGGTCGAGGTCCTTGTCGAACGGAAGCAGGCGGCCTTCGCGCACCAGCCCGAGCAGGGTGCCGGCATGCGCGAAGGCGCGCACCCCGCTGCCCGCGAGTTGCGCCAGCACCTGCCACAGCAGAGCCTGTACCTGCGGATCGGCAAGCTTGCGCATGGCGGGCTGCGGATTGTGGACCAGCGGCGCCGCGCACAAGGCTTCGAGCGCCTGCCGCTCCACCAGCACGCCCTCTTCGATGCGCTGCTGATGCAGCAATGCGGTGCCGAGGAAGAACAACCAGTACGGCAGGAGCGCCGGATGCGCCTGCGGCGCCGCCAGCAGGTTCTGGCAGACCTGCTGCACGGCGGCGGCGTAGCCCTGTTCGAGGCCGAGCTGGCACCATTGGCGAATATCGTCCGGCGGCAGCACGCCGCCTTGCTGCAGGCGTGCGGTCAGCGCGCCAAACTGGGCGGCGGCCTGGGCGGCGCCCTGGCCGGCCGGATGTGGTGCCGGTTGTGTGTCCATGCTGCTGCGTTGTCGATGCGGAGCCGCCAGTCTAGGCGCAATGCGCGGCGGGCAATCGCCGGATCAGCGGGCAGGCTTGCACGCAAACTTCACGCAAGGCGCGTCCCCTACTCCACCGTCACCACGATGGCAACCCGCCGGTTCTCCGCGCGGCCCGCGGCGGTGCGGTTGTCCGCCACCGGGCGGCTCTTGCCCAGCCCGCGCACCTCGATGTCCTGCGCCGCGAAGGCATTCACGGCCAGCACCCTGGCCACTGCCTGCGCGCGCCGCACCGAGAGTTGCTGGTTGTAGTCGGCCGGGCCGGAGTCGTCGGTGTGGCCGTCGAGCCGGACACGGCCGATGCCCGCGCTCTTCAACGCCATGCCGATGCGCAGCACGATCGCCTCGTGGTCGGTGCCGATGGTGTCTTCGTTCAGGCCGAACAGCACTTTCTCGGACAGGTTCAGCTCCCAGCCGCTCTCGGTCTGCGTGAAGCCTTGTTCCTTGAGCGTCTCGATCTGCGGAACGCTGAGCCCGGCGCCGCTCGTGCTCTGGCAGGCGCCCAGGGCCAGCGTGGCGGCGGCCAGGACGGCGGCCAGGCATCGCCTTGCGCTTCCCGACAGGTTCGATGACACGATGCTTCTCCTATCCTCTTTGCGATTTGTACGGCGCCCATGGCGCTGCTTTCGCGCCGGCGCCGGCGCACCCTGCTCCCGGCACTGGCCTATTGCGGCTCGGCGACGGGCTCGCCGGCAACCAGTCCCGGCTCCGCGATCTGCCAGCGTCGCCCGCGGCCGCGCTTGGCCTCGTACATCGCCTCGTCGGCCTTGTGCAGCAACTCGGCGGCGCTCTGCCCATGCTGCGGGAACACCGACAGGCCGATGCTGAGCGAGGCCTCGATGCTGGTGCCGCCGCTGAGCCGGACCGGATCCTTCATGCGCTGCAGGATGTGCTCGGCCACCTGGACGATGTCGGCGGGCCGGCGCAGGGGCGTGACCAGCACCGCGAACTCGTCGCCACCCAGCCGCGCGACCAGGTCGCCCTCGCGCAGGCAGGCACGGATGCGCTGGGCGATGCCGGCCAGCACTTCGTCGCCGGCGGCATGGCCAAAGGTGTCATTGATCTCCTTGAACGCATCGCTGTCCAGGTAGAGCACGCCCACGTGCGAGCGGGAAATCGCGGCAAAGCGCACGGCGCGGTGCAGCGCATCCTCGAACGCGCCGCGGTTGAGCAGCCCTGTCAGGCTGTCGTGGCTGGCGCGGTGCGCCAGCGAGCGATTCTCGTGCTGCAGCTGGTCCTGCCAGCTTTCGAGCTCGTCGAGCAGGCCGTTGAAGTCCTCGCCCAGCGCATTGAGCTCGGCAATGCGCGCCGGCGGCGTGCGCTGGTCGAACGCGCGCCCGGAGCGCACCGCGTGGGCCACGCGCATCAGGTTGCGCACCGGCTCGATGATATGCACCAGCATGCGGCTCGACATGTAGTGCGCGCTCACCGCGGTCAGCAACAGGCAGGCCAGCAGGCCAAGCAGGCCGCTGAGCACGAACTGGAACAGCTTGGCGGGATCGGCCGACAGGCGCACGGTGCCTACCACCTGGGTCTCGTGCAGGATGACCTGTTCCACCGGGCCTGGCGCCATCAGCCTGCTCGCCATGCGCTGCAGGCCGGCGAGGCGCTTGTTGGCCGGGTGATGCCATTCGGCCAGCAGCCGGTTGTCGCGGTCGTAGACGCTGGCCTGCGCCACCTCGGCGGTGGCGATGGCCACCAGCGCTTCGCTTGCCGCCGCCGGGTCGCGGAACACCACCGGGGCCTCCAGCGTGTAGGCGAGCGAGCGTGCGATCAGGTGCAGGTTGTGGTCGGCGTAGACGCGCAGTGCGGCCAGGCCGAGCGCCGTGAGCGAGAGCCCCGCCGTGCAGACGGCGATCAGCGCCACGCTCAGGTGGATGCGGCGCAGCGTGTGGTAGAGCGTGGGGCGCGCGGCCGCCGCGCCGGGGCGGGAGCGCGGCCTCATGACGCCGCCCCCCGCCGGCGCCCGAGCTGCAGCACGCCGGGATGGATATGGATGCCGCTGCGCGCGACGGAATCGAGGTTGACGCGGAACGAGACGCGGTTGTCCGCCACGCTCAGGCAGAACATGCTGCCGACCTCGCACTCGAAGTCTTCTTCGGTGATGACCAGCACGGGGCGCCCGCCCAGATCGGCCGCGACCTTCTTGCGGCTGGCGTCGGTCATCGCGGCCAGGTAGACCGAGTCGCAGCCTGTCATCGAGCCCGCGGCCATGACATCGATGCGCCGCGACTGTATCGGGCGCCCGCTGGCCAGCGTGCCGCCGTCGGACAGCTTGCCGGCGTAGCGCGCCGAGCTGTCCACGCACAGGCGCAGCACCTCGCGTTCGACGGGCCAGCGCGCATAGCCGAGCAGGCTGTACACGGTGCGCATCACCGCCTCGGAGCGCGGCTGGGCCGTATCGGCCGCGGCGCCGGGCGGCTGCACGCACAGCAGCGCCGCGAACAGGGCCGGCACGATGCGCAAGAGAAGAAGCCGGCGCAAGCGCTTCGAGCGGTTGCTCGCATCGCCTGGGTCAGTAGCCATGGAATGGGGCAAGGAGGGGTGCCTGCCAATTGTCTTGTTCGGGGCAGACCAGGTCGCAGCATGCGCGCCGGTCTGGCTCTGGCTAGAAAAACGGCAGCGCGCCGATGCAACGCACCCGCAAGCCTTGCTAGCCCACTCCCTATATCGGCGCGCCGGCAGCGATATTTACCCCGGCGCACGGCCGGGACGGAGGCGGGGGCGGAGGCTTAGGCGGACTTTGCCTACAATGCCTGGAACATCCAGGCACGACCCCGCGCCCCAATGAACGAGACCGAAACCCCGCCGCCCGCGCGCAAGCGCCTGACCCTGCCGGCCCGGCTCTACCTGCTGGGCGCCGTCATCCTCGGCGCGGGCTGGATCGGTGCTGCGCTGATCTACCTGAACGCCGCGCGCGAAGAGGCCTCCGCCGACTTGCTGTACGGCCCGGGCTGGCAGCGGCAATACGATTTCCAGCTCGAGCGCATCGGCGGCAAGGCAGCGGTGCTGGCGGCCGAGTTTTCGCAGTGGTTCGGCGGCCTGTGGCACGGGAGGCAACTGGCGATCACGCTGGCGATCCTGGCCACGGCGGCGGCCCTGCTGTGCTTCGCGGTGGCGCGCGAAGTAGCGCTGGCGGCCCGGCATCGCGGCGGGGACAGCGAGGGCTGAAGGGCGCCCCGCCTGCCTTCAGAGCAACGGCAAACCCGCGTTGCGCTTGACCTCGCGCAGCGACAGCATCGACTCGACGGCCGTCACGCCGGGCAAGGTGCGCAGCACATCGCGCATGAAGATGCCGTAGTCGTCCAGGTCCCGCGACACCACCAGCAGCAGGTAGTCCGCGCTGCCGGAGACGTTATGGCAGGAAATGATGCGCGGAATCGCCTGCACCTCGCGCTCGAAGCGGTCGGACAGTTCGCGGCTGTGCACGCCGAAGCGCACCTGCGTGAACGCCATCACTCCAAGCCCGAGCGCCTGCCGCGACAGCAACGCGCGATAGCCCTCGATATAGCCCTCCGCCTCCAGCCGCTTCAGCCGGCGCGCGCAGGGCGTCTCGCTGAGCCCTGCGGATTCCGCCACGCTGGCGTTGGTGGCGCGGCCGTCGGCCTGTACCGCCATCAGGATCGCGCGATCCACTTTATCGAGTTCCATCGTCCTGCCTCCACGGAATCCCGGAAGATTAGCGCATTCCCCCAATTTCCATAACTTTTCCGTGGAAAAACGCCAAAAATCCCTCCGCGCCGTGCGTCATCATGACGCCATCCCCGACAGGAGTGCATCATGGTTTCGCTTCACCTGCTGCTCACGTTCATTGGCGCGCTGGCCGTGGTCTACGCCTTGCCCGGCCCCGACATGGCGCTGGTGCTGCAGACCAGCACCAGCCGCGGCGTCCGCCATGGCCTGGCCAACGCGGCCGGGCTGGCGCTCGCGCGCGCCACCCATGTCACGTTGTCTGCCTGTGGCGTGGCCGCGCTGCTGCGCGCCGCGCCGTGGCTTTACCAGGGCGTGCGCGTGGCGGGCGGGCTCTACCTTGCCTGGGTGGCCATCCAGATCCTGCGCAGCCCCGCCTTCGGCATCGACACCGGCGCGGGCGGCGCCGGCGCGGCCGCGCCCCTGCGCGCCTCGGTCGCGCGCGGCGCGCTGAGCAGCCTGCTGAACCCGAAGGCGCTGTTGTTCTGCTCGGTGCTGCTGCCGCAGTTCGTCGATCCGCACGGCGCGCCGGTGTGGTCGCAGGTGGTGGAACTTGGCGTGGTGCTGGTGCTGACCGGCATCGCCTTCGACCTGGCCTGCGTGTTCGGCGCCGCGCGCATGGCCGCCTGGCTGCGCGGCAGCCCGCGCGCGCAGGCGGTCCAGCGCTGGTCGTTCTCGGCGGTGCTGCTGGCGTTTGCGGCACGGCTGTCGATGGAGTGAGTGCCTGCCTCCGCCCGCCCCGCCGGCGCGCATCGGGCGGTCTGCCGCGCCGCCGAGGCTGCCATCATCGAACGGGTTCCGGGCCGGGCGGCGGCCGCGACACCAGTTCGATATAGCGCCGGATCGCCGCACCCCGTTCGTGCCTGCGCGACATCAGCGAGAGGTAGGAAGTCACCCCGAGCCCGGCGATCTCGCGGTACACCAGGCTGGGCAGGCTGATATGGCCGGCCACCGCGTTCGGCACGATCGCCACCCCTTCGCCCAGCGATACCAGCGTCAGCACCGCGACCAGCCCGCCGGGCTGCGGCCCCAGCCGCGGCGCGAAGCCGCCCTGCTCCGCGGTGGAAAGCGTGCCCGAGACCTGCTCGGGCAGGATAAACGTCTCTTCCTTGAGATGCGCAGGCTGGATCTCGGGCAGGCCACGCAGCCAGGACGCGGCATGCAGCGCCAGGATGAAGCCTTCGGGGGCCAGCGGCAGCGCGTCCACGCCCTCGGGCACGCGCACCGGCGAGCGCACGTAGGCAATATCGAACCGGCCATCCCTGACCTGGTCCGGCAGGCTGTCCATCGGCGCCTCGCGCACCAGCAGGCGTACATCGGGGCAAGCGGCGCGGAAGGCCTCCACCTGCCGCTGCAGCACGCCCGAATACGCCGCCGAGGCCACATAGCCGATATGGATCTCGCCGGTTTCGCCGCGCGCCTCGCGCTGCGCATGCAGTTGCGCTGACTCGAACTGCGCCACCACCGCGCGCGCTTCCACCAGCAGCACCTCGCCGGCCGGCGTCAGCGCCACCGACCGCTGGTTGCGCTCCAGCAGCCGGATCCCTAGCGCGGACTCCATCTCCTGGATCTGCCTGGTCAGGGTGGGCGTGGAAATGCCAAGCCGGGCCGCGGCCCGCGTGAAATGCAGGTCCTGGGCAACGGCGATGAAGTAGCGGAAATGACGCAGTTCCATTGGTTGCCAACCACTCCCAAGGCTTTGTTAGCTAGTAGGCAACAAAATAGCATGGCCAGCGCAACAACGCCGGCCACGGCCAGACGTATGCTGGCGCTCCTCTAGACAGGAAGCAACGACATGCGGTATACGGCGAACCAGCGGCGAAAAGGCCGCCTGCGCGGCACAAGTGGCGCAATTGTTTCATCGGGGGCAATAGCATGAGCGGCGGCACCGGCTCCCGCGCGGCGCTCCTGACGGCGTCCGGCGCCTGCGCCCTGATCGTGCTCGACACCAATATCGTGGCCGTCACGCTGCCGCGCATCGCGGCGGACCTGCATGCCACGTTCTCCGATATCGAATGGGTGGTCAGCGCCTATATGCTGACCTTCGCCGGCGGCCTGCTGCCGGCGGGCAGCCTGGCCGACAAGTTCGGCCGCAAGCGCATGCTGCTGGTGGGACTGGCGGTGTTCATGCTGGCCTCGCTGGGTTGCGGCCTTGCCGCCACCAGCCTGCAGCTGAACCTGGCGCGCGCGGCCAAGGGCGTGGGCGCGGCGCTGCTGCTGACCTCGGCCCTGGCCACCATCGCGCATGCGTTCCACGACGAGCGCGAGCGCGCCCGCGCCTGGGCGTTCTGGGGCGCGTGCATGGGCATGGCCACGCTGGTGGCGCCCGGGCTGGGCGGCATCATCAGCCAGACCATGGGCTGGCGCTGGGTGTTCCTGCTGAACCTGCCGGTGGGCTTGCTGCTGGGCGCCATGGTGATCCGGCATGTGGAGAACTCGCGCGATGCCGGCGCCGCGCGCATCGATGCGAGCGGCGCCCTCACCTTCAGCGGCAGCCTGTTCCTGATGATCTGGGCCCTGATCGAGGCCAACCGCATCGGCTGGGGCGATCCGCACACGCTGCTGCGCGTGGCCGGCGGCGCGGCGCTGTTCGCGCTCTTTATCGTCACGCAGCGCGTGCAGCGCCGGCCGATGCTGGACCTGTCGCTGTTCCGTAACCCGCGCCTGATCGGCGCGCTGCTGGCGATGGCGGCCTACGCCGGCTGCGCGCAGGTGATGATGACGCTGATCCCGCTCTACCTGCAGACCGGGCTGGGCTTCTCGGCCATCGCCTCGGGCGCGGCGATGTTGCCGTTCGCGCTGACCATGCTGGTCTTTCCGCGCATCGGCGTGCGCCTGTCGCACCGGATCGACGCATCCACCATGCTGGTGACCGGCCTGGTGCTGGTCGGCCTGGGCAACCTGCTGAGCGCGTGGGCCGCCACCACCATGAGCTACCTGCCATTCGCGCTGGCAATGGCGGTCACCGGCAGCGGCGCGGGCCTGCTCAACGGCGATACGCAGAAGAACATCATGGCCTGCATCCCGCGCGAACGCTCGGGCATGGCGTCGGGCATCAGCACCACCACCCGCTTCAGCGCCATCGTGCTGTCGTTCGGCCTGCTCGCCGGCCTGCTGGCCTGGCACATGCAAGCGCTGTTCGATGCGGCCTTGCGCGCCCTGGCGCCCGGCGCCTTGCCGCAGGACGCCGCTGCCCGCGTCGTGGCGCGCGTGGCGGCCGGCGACCTCGACGGCGCGCTGGCCGCCTTCGCCCCGCCGCTGCGCGACACGCTGGCGCCGCTCGCGCGCGGCGCGTTCGCGGGCGGCTTTTCGTGGGTGCTGTGCGTGGCCGCGGCGGCGGCGCTGACGAGTGCCGTGCTGGTGCGCCTGCTGATGCGCGACAACACCGTGCGCCAGCCGGCGCGCGAAAAAGTGGCGGCGGAGGTAGCGAGTGATGCCGGCTAGTCGATGCGCATCTGCGCATCGTGCACGATCTTGCCCAGGCGCGCTTTCTCCTGCTGGATAAAGCGCGTGAACTCGACCCGCGTGCCGGCCACGGGCCGGTAGCCATAGGTCTCGAACTGCGCGCGCAGGGCCGCGTCGCCCTGGAACGCGGCCTGCGTGGCCTGCGCGATTCGGTCCAGCACCGGCCCCGGCGTGCCCCGGGGCGCGTAGATGCCGCCCCAATGCTCCATGCGGATGCCGGCAAAGCCCTGCTCCACCGTGGTGGGCACATCGGGCAGCGACGGCGCCCGCTGGTCGTCGGCCACCGCCAGCGCGCGCAGCTTGCCACCGCGCACGAAGCCCATCACGCCCACCGGCGCTTCCGAAGCCAGGTCGATCTGGCCGCCGATCACCGCGTTGAGCGTCTCCGATCCGCTCTTGTAGTGCACCAGCGTGACCGGCACGCCCAGCGCCGCCTGCACCATCTCCGCGACGAAATGCCCGGTGCTGCCCGCGCCCGCGGTGCCGAACGTGATGCCGCCCCTGGCCTTGCCATAGGCCCGCAGGGATTTGAGATCGCTGAACGGCGCGGCGCTGCCCGCCACCATCACCGACGGCGCGGCGTTGGTGCTGACCACGGGCACGAGGTCGCTGTCCGCATAGGGCATCTTCGGGCGCAACAGCGCGTTGGCCACCGCGCCGTTGCCGGCGATCAGCAGCGTGTAGCCGTCCGGCGCGCTCTTGGCGACGAACTCGGTGCCGATGATGCCGCCCGCGCCCGGCTTGTTGTCCACGATCACGCTCTGGCCCAGCTGCGCGCCAAGCGCGCGCGCGATCATGCGGGTGGTGATGTCGCCCGGACCGCCGGCCGCGAACGGCAGCACCAGGCGGATTGGCCTGGCTGGCCACCGTGGCTGCGCAAAGGCGGGCAGGCCCGCCAGCGCGAGCGCCAGGCACGCGGCGGCGCGCGTCATTGCGGCGCGCCGGTCGGTTGAATGCTTCATGTCTTGCTCCTGGTCGTTGCCTTGCCGTGCGGCATGCCTACTCGAACGGGTAGCGCTTGACCAGCGCGCCGAGTCGCTCGCTGTCCTGGCGCACCTGGGTCGCGAACTCGGCGGGCGAGTTGACCACCGGCTCGGCGCCGGCGGCGGCGATGGTCTTCTGCACGTCCGGGTCCTTCACGGCTTCGCGTAGCGCGGCCACCACGCCCTGCGTGACCGCGGCCGGGGTGCCCTTCGGCGCGAACAGGCCGTACCACGTGACCGACTGGAACTGCGGGTAGCCGGCCTCGGCGGTGGTGGGCACTTCCGGCAGCGCGGCCGCGCGCTTTTGCCCCTGGGTGGCCAGGATCCGCAGCGTGCCGGCCTTGTAGTGCGGCAGCGCCGCGGTGATGCCGGTAAACGACAGGTTGACGTTGTTGGCGATCAGGTCCGTGACGATGGGTCCGGTGCCGCGGTAGTTGACGATGATGAGATTGGGCAGGCCGGTTTCTTCCGCCAGTTGCCTGCCGGAGATGCGCGCCACGCTTTCGCCGGTGCCCAGCGAGCACGCCCTGCCCACTGCCTTGCAGTACTGCACGAACTCGGCCATGGTCCTCACCGGCAGCTTGCCGCTCGCCACCACGGCGGCGGGCGACTGCGAGATGGCCGTGACAGGCTCCAGCCGCGCGAGCGGGTCGATGCCTTTCAGGCCCGGCGTGTATTTGGTGACGACGATGGCGGGCACCTGCAGCAGCAGGGTGTAGCCGTCGGGCCTGGCTTCCATCACGCGGCGCGTGCCGATCAGGCCGTCGGCGCCGGGCAGGTTCTCCACCACCACGGGCTGTCCCCACAGCACGCCGAGCTGCTTCGAGACGGCGCGCGCGGTGGCGTCGGTGCCGCCGCCGGCGGCGTAGGGCACCACCAGGGTGACAGGTCGCTCAGGGCGCCAGGCTGCCTGCGCTGCGGCGGCCATCGCCGGTGCCTCGGCGCAGGCCAGCAGCCATGCCGCGCAGGCGAGTGCTGCCGGCGCCGGCCCCGGGCGCCGGCGGCCGGCTTGTTGTTCGGTACTGGGTTGCATGTCGTCTCCTTGTGTTTTTGTCGGGTACATCCGGGCGCTCACGGCAACGCCGCGGCCGGCGCCAGCACGCGGCCGCGCCAGTCGCGCTGGAACACGCCGTCGAGGCGGCCACGCGCGACGGCGTGCCGGCGCAGCCACGCCACCAGCGTGGCGC